>DATHKV010000182.1:0-10003 GCA_035488895.1 Steroidobacteraceae bacterium | reverse complement strand
GCGGCGCGCACGAGGTTTCTGCGCTGGCTGTACCGTCAGACGTAAGCCAAAAGCCGCCAGGATAACCGCGAGGGTATCGAGCCGAGGATTTCCGCGCTCGGAGAGTGTCCGGTAGAGCGTCTCGCGAGACAGCCCGGTTTTGTCGGCAAGTGCTGCCATGCCGCCCATGGCATCGACCACGGTGCGCAGCGCAACCGGTACGGCGCGCGCGTCACCATCCTGAAGCATTGCTTCAATGTATGCCGCGACTTCAGCCTCGCTTCGGAGGTGCTCCGCTGCGCGGAACGGGCGGCTTGGGGAGGCGAGCTTTGTAGTCTTTCCAGTACGCATGGGCTGTGTCGATATCCTTCGCTTGAGTGCTTTTGTCACCACCGCATAACAGTAGGATGAGCGCCTTACCTTGCTGCCCGTAGTACACCCGGTATCCGGGGCCGTGATCGATCCGCAGTTCAAAGATCCCACTGCCTGCACTCTTCCAGTCGCCCAGCAGGCCAGCCTTGAGGCGATCCAATCGGGCTACGATGCGGGCGCGAGTCGCGCCATCGCGTAAACCCTCCAACCATGCGGCAACCGGGATCTTACCCTCAGCCGTCTGGTACTCGCGAACCTCTATAGCCATTGTAGCCTAAAAGCTACGCATTCGGATAGTGCTGGTGTCACAAATCAGCCGGTCATGCGCTTGAAAGGCACAACGTTCGGGCCTACTCGCAACCCATCCAAATAGTCTGCCCAAGCCTGCATCATCTTGCGACGTTCAGGCAGGCGCTGCGCTTTGTTGTAGGCGGCTCGCACCTGATTGCGCTCGGCATGCGCAAGCTGCAATTCGATCAGGTCGGGGTGATAGCCTTGCTCGTTCAGGCAGGTCGACGCAAGCGAACGAAATCCGTGGCCGGTCATGTCTTCGGTGCTGTATCCCATGCGACGCAACGCGGCGTTCACCGTATTTTCGCTCATGGGCCGGGAGCCGCTGCGCAGGGACGGGAACACATACTTGCCACGCCCTGTCACCGACTGCAGCTCACGCAGCAGCACGAGCGCTTGCTTGGCCAACGGTACGACATGCTGCTCTCCCATCTTCATTTTCTCGGCGGGAATGCGCCAATGGGGTTCGGCGCTGTCGAGATCAAACTCCGTCCACTCCGCATGACGCAATTCACCGGGACGCACGAACAGCAGCGGCGCGAGCTTCAATGATAAGCAGTGACCACTTGTCCGGCATATCCGTCGATGACTCGCAGCAACTCTCCTATGCGAGCAGGCTCCGTAATCGCCGCATCATGCTCGGACACCACTGGCGCCAGTGCTCCCCTGAGATCGACGGTCGGATCGCGCTCCGCGCGCCCCGTTTGCGCGGCATAGCGAAAGACTTGAGCGCAGCGCTGTCGGGTGCGGTGCGCGGTTTCGTGAATCCCGCGGCCTTCGATGCGTTTGAGCACCTTGAGCACATCCACGGCCCCGAGCTTGGCGATGGGACGTGACCCGATATATGGGAACACCAGGGTTTCAAAGGTCCATCCGGCCTTGGCGAACGTGGCCGGCGCCAGTTTCTTCTCTTGCAGCGCCAGCCATTCGCGCGCGACTGCTTCAAAGGTATTTGCGTTGGCGAGCTTCTCAGCCTGACGCTGACTGCTGGGATCGATACCGGCGGCTAGCTGCCGGCGCGCCCCGTCGCGACGTTCACGAGCTTGTTTCAACGAGGTGTCGGGATGGGCGCCCAGGGCGAGCCGGTTCTCTCGACCGTCGTGGCGATATTTGAGGCGCCACAGTTTGCTGCCCGTCGCGGCTATCTCGAGGTATAGACCCAGCGCATCAAACAGCTTGAAGGAATTCTCGCGCGGTTTAGCGGCACGTATCGCAGTTTCGGTCAGCATTTGGGGGCATGGACCTTTCGGAGAGTGACGATGCCCCCAGTTATGCCCCCACTTCGGTCAGGCTGTCGAGATGTGAATCTGGACATTATTGGACGATATATGCCTTTTTTTATGGTGTTTTTTGCTTATTTATGGACGTCTCTGGACGTTCTTGGAAGGAGGGCTGGTGCCGCAAAGAGGATTCGAACTTAGAACGTAAATTATTGATTGTGCGATTTCTTTCCCGGGACACAAAACTGCATACCCGCACTTGTACCCGCACCGATACATCGTCGAATCCGAGCACTTGAATTGCTGTAATACTGGCACGGGCTACGCGCCGCCGCGAATGTCGTGCCCATCAAGCGCATGATTGGCCTGATCAGTGACGTCCCGCGCTATCCTATGACGTAGCTTTGCTTGCATCTGTTGCCGGCGTGCTCTCAATCGCCACACTTTACGAGGCGCGCTTGTGCGCCCTTAATAGACTATCTACTTCACTCAGAGCCTTGTTGGCAGCCGTCTCATCACCTTGAGCGCAGTCTTTGTGCACTAAGCGCATTTGAGCGTTCATCCAATGAGCCTCAGTGCTGGTAAACACCAAGCCGTCGGACGCTACTACGCGCAACTGCCCTGGCTTATCCCAGCCGATTCCCCGGGGCAACAGCGATTCACAAATTTCGGCCCGTCCTTGGACTTGGTTTGACATCAATACACAACGTCGTGTATTACTGTAGACAGACAACCTGAGGCTCGACAAGAACATTTTGGAATTTTTTGGGGGTAACGCGTGCTCAAGGCATACATCGCCGCACTGTGGACGTCTTTTGCGGTTGTAATTGGCATGGATGCCGTGGGGCAATCGGCCCAGTCTCCTCGCACGGCCGGCGAGTCGGGCACCGATCAGAGCGCTCTGCAAGAAATCATCATCACCGCGGCCCGCAAACGAAACGAAGACGTCCAGTCGGTGCCGATTGCCATCACGGCCCTGAGTGCGGCCGATCTCGAGCAGCGGGGAGTGACCGGTTTTACTGATCTGTCGGGTCTGGCGCCCAGCTTGGAGTTGCATCGCAGTGTGGCATCGGTGTCGCAGGCCAGCATTTTCTTGCGCGGCTTCGGCAGCGACAGTAATGACCCCTCCATTGATCCCCCGATCGCGGTTGTCGTTGACGGCATCTATCAGCCCACGTTTTCCGGCAATCTCGTCGATCTATTCGATGTCCAGTCGGTCGAAATAGAACGTGGGCCGCAGGGCACCTTGCTGGGCAAGAATGCGCCAACGGGCGCGCTGATGATCACCAGCAGGCGCCCGACCGGAGACTATGGAAGTGAGGTGCAGGTCGGCTATGAGCGTTTCGGAATGGTCCGGGCGAAGGCGCGCTCGGACTTTCCCATTATTTCGGGGATTCTTGCCGGCAACTTCTCGATTTCGTACGCTGAGGGCGGCGACTATGTCCGGGACCTGTACACGGGCCGCACGGAATTTGGCGGCGTGAATGCCAAGACAGTTCGCGGCTCGCTACTGTTCACGCCATCCAGCAACTTCAAATGGTACGTTTCGGCGCGCGCCGAGTTGCGGCGCGATCCCCAAAGCGGCGTGCGAGATATCTCCTACTATGGCGCCAATGGCCCCCTACAACGTGGCGCAATCGAGTGTGCAGTGTTTGGGTTCTGCACGCCCACGCAGCCCAACACCAATAGCGCGGATCTCACCGGCGCGACGCGCTCCGATACGGTGTACGTGACGTCGCAAATGGATTACTCGTTGACACCCGTCACATTGACGAGCTTGACAGGCTACATTCATGACCATCACGTCAACGTGTCCGACTCCGACGCAGTGGAACTGCCGCTGCTGGGGTCGCCGGATAATCCCGCGCACTACAGCCAGGTTTCCGAGGAGGTACGCTTAGCGTCGAACAAGAATGGCGGGCTCGATCTCAATGGCAGGCTGGACTGGCTTTTCGGCGGCTATTTCTCCAACTTTCGATACGAAGACACCGAAGGCTTCAACATCCTGGGTACCATCCTCGGAAACAATCAGCAGGGCACATCGAGAAGCGAAGCACTCTTCGGGCACGCCATTTATAAGATAACGGATGCGTGGTCCGTGTCCGTCGGCGGACGAGAGACCTGGGACAGAAAAACGCATGACTACATTAGCACCGGTGAAACCATCCGCTATTTCGACGCGCCCGCTACTTGGAACAATTTCTCCGTGGATACCGGTACGCAGTACCAGATATCTCCGCACCAATTGGCTTATTTCCGGTTCGGACAGGGCTATCGCGGCGGCGGTTTCCAAGGCCTTCCCTCACCCGGGGGCACTGGAGGCACCTACAATCCGGAGACTGTGAACACTCTCGAGATCGGAATGAAAGCCGACTTTCTCGAGCAGCGTTTGCGCGTCAACGCAGCGGCGTATGACAGTACTTATCATGATCTGCAACAAAGCGTGCTCAAATCGCTGCCGATCGCGCCGTTCTTTCAGCAGATCATCGGCAATGCGGCCTCCGCAAAGACCCGGGGCGCCGAGCTGGAAGTCACAGCGGTACCCATGGAGCGGCTGACTCTGAACGCGTCGCTGGGCTACATCGACGCGAAGTACGAGGATTTCGTCGCCTCGATCATCCCTGGTCCGCCCACCGACAATAGCCAATTCCCCTTCCCCTATACGTCGAAGTGGACGGGCTCGCTTGGTGAGTCGCTGCGGATGTCCCTACCCAACAATCTGGGCAGTGCAACGCTCAATGCAAGTTGGGACTACAGAAGCGCTTACTCGGCAGCGAATCTGCCCTACCCCGCGGCGCAAGTTGGCGGATTGGGGCTCGTGGATGCCTCGCTGAAACTCACGGACAATTCAGGCCGTTATTCGTTGTCCTTTTATGGCCAGAACATCACCAACCATCAGTGGCCGACGTCGATACTGACGGTTCCGGGCCAGGTTGCGCCTTTCTTTATCACGCTCGACAGCAAACCCGCCGTGTACGGGGTGACATTCGACGCCAAGTTTCAGTAGGCCGATCCCGCCGCCGTTAACATCATGCGCACCCGTGTGACTGAGTTGTTCGGAATCCGCTACCCATCATTCAAGGCGGCATGCAGTGGGTGGGGCGTGCCGAACTCGCAGCGGCGGTGTCCAATGCCGTGGGCTTGGGATATTGACCGGCCTGACACAGCCCACGCCTGATGCGCTGGCCCTGGAGATCGACCGCTGCCGCACGATGACGCCAAAGCCATTTGCCGTCAACATGACAATTTTCCCGACGATAACGCCGCCGCCCTACGATGCCTACATCGACGCGATTGTGGCCGGCGGAGTCAAGATCGTTGAGACGGCTGGGGTCGGAGCGCAGCGATTCTGGCCGAGAATGAAACAGGCCGGCATCAAGATCATCCACAAATGCGTAGCGGTGCGCCATGCCGTCGCGGCGCAGCGCCAAGGAGTCGATGCCGTCAGCATCGATGGCTTCGAGTGCGCCGGGCATCCCGGCGAGGAAGATATTCCGGGGCTCATTCTCATCCCGCTGGCCGCGCGCGCGCTCGAGGTGCCGGTCATTGCCTCGGGCGGAATCGCGGATGGCCGCGGGCTCGCCGCCGCCCTGGTGCTCGGGGCGGAAGGCGTCAATATGGGAACGCGATTCCAGCTCACCCAAGAGGCGCCGATCCACGGCTATCCGTCATCTCGTCGCCGGCGCACGGGGCAGAAAAGCGCTCGAGTCGGGAGATCCCGGCGACGGGATTATCAGTGCTGGGCTCGTCATTGGACTGATTGACGATATTCCGACCTGCGATCAGCTCATCCGGCGGATGGTCGACGAGTGCCGCGGGTCATTGAGCAGCGCGCAATCGGCCTTCTTCCCGCTCACAACTTGAACTCGAACGACACCCCAAAAGTCAGGGGCGGCGCTGCGATGTAGGGATACCCGGCAGGTCCCGCCTGGGTCAGTGCCTGCGACGCGTAGTGCTCATCGATCAAATTCTTGCCCCATACTGCGACCGCGAATTTATCGGTCATCTGGTACTTCACGCGGGCATCAAGCAGACCATAACTCTTCTGATGCAGGAAATCGTCTGGTTCCCAAAAGAATCCGCTGTTGTAGTAATAACCCACATCGAAATTGAATCCGCCGACGGCAGTGCTGATCGCATAGTTCAAGCCGGTGCTCAGCGTAAATTTCGGCGCCTGCGGCGTATAGTTGCCCGTCGCGTTCACTGATGACAGGGGCAAGGCCCCATAGGGAGGATTGACATTCTGCCGTCCGCTCGGGGCACCGCCGATAATGGTTCCGCCCGGGCCGATGGTGCCATAACTGGTGTACTTGGAATCTAGAAATGTGGCACTGAATCGGGCATTCAACCCGTTGGCTACGACGGCCTGCATTTCGACCTCAGCTCCCTTCACCCGCGCGCCGCCGGCATTGGAAGTCACGTTTGTGCTGTTCTCGTAAAGTTGCACCTGAGGGCTGTCGATGTTGTACAGAAAAATCGACGAATTGACCCGCAGTCGACGGTCGAGCAGATCCGATTTCACGCCAAGCTCGTAGGCATTCAATACTTCGGGCCGGTTGGCGACAGGATCGTACGTCTGCAGGTTGAAGCTGTTCGACTTGTAGCCTTGGCTGACGCTCAGATACGCAAGTATGCTGTCCGTTAACTGATAGTCGAGGGCGGCCTTGTAGGTTGTCTTGCTCGTGGGAGAAGTCGCGGCTCCCGGTTGAAAAATAATGACCGGCGTCGGGAAGTTGAGCGCCACGTAGCCGTTGGCTTCGACGATGTCATGGGTATAGCGCAGACCACCGGTCAGATTGAGCTTCGGCACCACTTCATAGGTCGCCTGCGCGTACGCGGCGGTTGAACGGGCACGCTGCTCGGCGCCGGCGGTCAAGCCGGGTCCGAACGCTGCCGCAAGAGCGCCGGATGGGGTCAATAACTTGTCGTTGTCGAAGACCGTGAGTGCATTGTAGTAAAAGACCCCCGCGATCCAGTTGAGTGCGCCGTCTTTGGGCGCCATGAGTTGGAATTCCTGGGTCACTTGGTTGACATGACCATCGACCAGCACCAAGAAATCCGGTCTTTCCGTGTAGTCGCCATCCGCCTGTAGAAATTCGTTCTCATGGGAGTACGCGGAGATGCTGTTGAACTGTGCAAAGCCGAAATCTTGCTGTAGTTTTATCGATGCGCCCCACGATGACGATCGTGCGAAGGAATCGCTATCATTGCGTTGATCGTAGAATCCCAGGGTTGGCAGCGCTGTCAGGGGAGCCGAACTATAGCCTTGGATCGTTCCAGGATAGGTGTTGCCCTGCAGACCCACTGTCGAGTGCGCAAAGTAGCCGCCGACCGTAATGCGAGTGGCGCCCGAAGGCTCGATGAGCAGTTTGGACCGAACCGTGACGTCGTCGTTGTAGTTGGCGCGGTTGCCGGTAGTCACGTCCCTACCGTAGCCATCGCCCTGGTGCCGATAACTGACGGCGATGTCTCCGGCAGCCTTGTCGGTAATACCGGTAGTCGCATACAAACTCGATGCCACGGTGTCGTAGTCGCCGTAGCTTACGCTGCCCTTCACCATCGGCGTCTGCGAGGGGTCCTTCGTGATAATTTGGATGACGCCGGCACTGGAATTGCGGCCAAACAGAGTTCCCTGCGGGCCTTTCAGGACCTCCACTCGCTCGACATCGTTCAATGAAAAGAATCCAGCTGGAAGGCGGCTGAAATAAACACCGTCGGCGTACACCGCCACACTGGACTCCGCACCTAAGTTCGTGGCGGAGGTGCCGACTCCGCGTAGAAACGGCACGACGACCCCGGCCGTACCCTGGCCGAGTTGCAGACCGGAAGTCGCCTGCGCAAAAGAGGACACGTCGGTAATGCCCTGTGCTTCCAACACATCCCCACTCACCGCGGTGACCGAAATCGGAACCTTTTGCAGATTCTGTTCGCGCTTTTGAGCCGTAACCACGATCTCCTCGATCTGTTCCAATCCGCCAGCAGCGGTCTGTGCGTGCACGCTCGGCGAGGCAATCACAGCAACGGCGAACGCGCATACGGCGGCCAAACAGGCATTGGACATTGTTCCTCCCCCAAGGATTCTACGCACCTCCTGCCAGGGTTTGGCAGGCTCCGTTCCAGCGGCTACCGTCGGGCGTTACGCGCCGATGAAATCGGATACCGCCTTGGCCGCTTCACGATGCTTTTCATGTATCAATGCGTGGCCGGCCTCAGGAACGAGCGATAACCGCGAGTTCGCAATACCGGCCTGGAAATCGGTTGCGTAGACCGGCGAAACGAGCTTGTCTTTATCGCCCCATATCAGCAACGTAGGCGCGGAAATCCGATGCAATCGGTCGCGCAATCCCCGGTCAGGTATCGGCCAGGTAAACTTACCCGCGCAGGCCAATGCCCACGTCGCCGCGAGCACCAGATCGGGTTGGGTAGCGATCGCTTCGGGCGTCAGCATAAAGCGCTTCGCGACGTCTTGATCGTAAAAGAAAACTTCGGCCATTTCCGCTGCATTCATCGAAAGCCAGGGAGGGATCGGTGCATCGTCCCGCCACAGCCCCAGGGGCGACAACAGCACCAATTTCGCGATGGAGCGCGGACTGGCTGCGGCGATCTCCGCCGCGATCATTCCCCCAAAAGAGTGCCCGACGAGCGTCGCATCCTTGATCCCGAGTTCGTCGATCAACTCTGAATAGTAGACCACGAGGTCGTGCCAGTCATCGAGCACCTTGATTGCGTCGTATTCTCCGGGACTCGTCCCCGGAAACTCCGGCGCATAGACAGTATACTTCCTTGCCAGCGCATCCAAGAAATCATCCCAGAGGAGCCCGCCGGCGCCGTGCAAGAAAATCAGCGGGGGGCCGTTGCCGCCAAAGAGCACGCGCGGCTTGATCTGCTTGCCCCAAAGGCTCAGCGTTCTCTCGTGGCGGGTTACAGCATTCATAGTCGATCATCCTCTCTCAGGCATTGGCTCGTTCTACGTTCTTGACTGACGGCTTGGCCCGGCAGCGCTCGGGCCACCAATGATTCTCCCACTCGTCTCCCCAGACCCCGCGCAGATGCGGCAGCACCTTGCTGGTGAAGAGGTCAATGCTCTTCTTCGTGAGTTCGGGTGGCATCGAACCGAGCTGCATTACGAGCATCAAATTCCCAATGCGCAGCCGCTTTGCCAAATCGATCAACCGATCCCGCACGGTCTCCGGACCGCCGGCGATGATCATCTCTTCGTTTACAAAATCCTTGTATTTATAGGTCTTGAACTGAGCGAGCTTCTCGCTGACCTTGGCGGCAACGCCCGAGCGCACGGCCTTCTCGAGACTCGGATAATCTTGGTATCCGGGTAATGCCCAGTAATGCTCGGGCACATGCATGGAGCGCCGATAGAAGTACTCGATGTGCTTTGCATTCTCGCGCTCGCAGGATTCATCAGTTTCACCGACCACACACACTTGATTGAATCCCGCGCGATACGGGTTGCGGTCAAGACCCAATTTATCGTTGGATGCCCAGTATCCATCCAGGACGTTCTGCGCCATCTTGCGGCCGAAGAAGGAAACGAAGCAGTAGCAATGCTGATTGCGGGCCACATACTCCCAGGTGGAAGCGCTGCCCGCGCCCGGAATCCACACCGGCGGCTGTTTTTGAATCGGCCGCGGCCAAATATTCACCTTGGGCAGCTTCGTGTATTTGCCGTTGAAGGCGAAGGGCTTCTTGGCCGCCCAGGCCCGCAAGATCAGGTCGTGCGCCTCGGCCGAGCGCTCGCGAGTTTCTATGGGCGGTACACCGTAGGCCTGGTTCGCGTCCATCGAGGAACCGGGCGGCATGCCGGCGACGATCCGGCCGCCCGAGATGGCGTCGATCATCGCGTACTCCTCCGCGATTCGCAGGGGAAAATTGGTGGTCAAAGTCGAACCCAGCATCACGATGGCGGTATTCAGCTGATTGGTTTCTCGCGCCAAAGCCGACGCCATCAGGTTCGGACCCGGCATGAAGCCATAGGCGTTCTGATGATGTTCGTTCAGGCAGACGCCGTCGAATCCCGCCTTTGCGGCGTGCGCGTATTCGTCCAAGGTCCAGTTATAGAACTGACCCACCCTCGCCGGATCCGCCAGCTCATGGAATGGCGGATCCACCCAGACGGATTTGTACTT
>DATHKV010000181.1:0-7115 GCA_035488895.1 Steroidobacteraceae bacterium | reverse complement strand
CGTGGCATGGACATCACCATCTCCACGTCGGCGCGCGATGACAAGCACGGGCGCGCGTTGTTAGAAGCCTTTAACTTTCCGTTCCGTAAGTAGGTAGCCCATGGCCAAGACGAATATGCTCATGCGCGAGAAGAAACGCCTCAAAGTAGCGAAGAAATACGCTAAGCGGCGCGCTGAGCTCAAAGAGCTGATCCGCGACCCGAAGACCGGGCAGGAGGCTCGCGAAGCCGCGCAAGTCGAACTGCAGAAGCAGCCGCGCGACGCGGGCGCCACGCGGCAACGCAATCGGTGTTCGATTACCGGCCGTTCACGCGGCGTGTACCGGAAATTTGGACTTGCGCGCACCAAGCTGCGCGAGGCTGCCAATCGCGGTGAAATTCCAGGCCTGTCGAAGGCGAGTTGGTGAGGCGCGCACTATGAGCATGACTGATCCAATTGCCGATCTCTTGACCCGCATTCGCAACGCGCAGTCCGCCGGCAAGCCGACCGTGGGCATGGGTGCCTCGAAGCTGAAGGTGGCCATCCTCAAGGTCTTGAAGACGGAGGGCTACATTGCGGATTTCGGTGTCGACAGCACGGGCGCGAAGAGCACGTTGTCGATCGAATTGAAGTATCACGACGGCCGTCCGGTAATCGATCGCATCGAGCGGATCAGCCGCCCGGGACTGCGCATCTATCGCGGCAAGGATGAATTGCCCAAGGTGCTTGGTGGTTTGGGCGTCGCGGTGGTTTCGACCCCGCAGGGCATCATGTCCGACAAGCAAGCGCGCGCGGCCGGCACCGGCGGCGAAGTGTTGTTCGTCGTTCAATAGTTCTAGTAGAACGTCTGGTAATTTAGGGTTTCACTATGTCTCGAGTTGCAAAAATGCCGGTCGACCTGCCGCAAGGCGTCACCGCCACGATCGGCGCGGAAGCCGTGACGCTGAAAGGCGCGAAAGGCTCGCTGACGCTGGCGATTAAACAAGGCGTCAAGATCGTGCAGCAGGACAAGCACTTGGAAGTGCAGGCAGACACCGAAGCCGAGGGCATGAATGCCATCGCAGGTTCAACGCGCGCGCATCTCGCCAACATGGTCATGGGCGTGACCAAGGGTTACGAAAAGAAGCTCGAGCTGGTGGGCGTCGGCTATCGCGCCGCGGTCCAGGCCAAGAGCTTGACGCTGACCTTGGGTTATTCGCATCTCATTAATTTTGCGATTCCGGAAGGGATCACCATCGAGACGCCGACCCAGACCGAGATCATCGTCAAGGGCATTGATCGGCAGCGCGTTGGCCAGACCGCGGCGGAAATTCGCGGCTTTCGGCCGCCGGAACCCTACAAGGGCAAGGGCGTCAAGTATTCCGACGAGAAGATTTCGCTGAAAGAAGCGAAGAAGAAGTAATCATGAAACTGACCAAACAAGACACCCGCTTGCGCCGCGCGCTGCGAGGCCGAGTGAAGATCAAGGAACTGGCCGCCATGCGTCTGTCGGTGCACCGCACGCCGCAGCATATGTATGCGCAGATCATTGCGCCCGAGGGCGACAAGGTCCTGGTTGCCGCCTCGACGTTGCAGAAGGACGTGCGCGGGGAATTGAAAGCCACCGGCAATATCGAAGCTGCCAAGGCCGTCGGCCGCGCCATCGCGGAACGTGCCAAAGCCAAGGGTATCGCGAAGGTCGCGTTCGACCGTTCCGGTTTCATGTACCACGGGCGCGTCAAGGCGCTGGCCGAGGCCGCTCGCGAAGCCGGTCTCGAGTTCTAACTAAAAGGTCTTAAGGCACTATGGCGAGAACAGAAAAACCAATGTCCGGCGATGACCTGCTCGAAAAGCTGGTCGCGGTCAATCGCGTCGCGAAGGTGGTCAAGGGCGGCAAGCAATTCGGCTTTACCGCGCTCACCGTGGTGGGCGATGGCGCCGGCCGGGTCGGTTTCGGCTATGGCAAGGCGCGTGAAGTGCCGGTCGCCATTTCCAAGGCCATGATGCAGGCCCGCAAGAGCCTGGTAACGGTGTCTTTGAAGAACGAAACCTTGTTTTACGCTGTCAAAGGCAAACATGGGACCACGCGGGTGTACATGCAGCCGGCCGCGGACGGCACCGGCGTGATTGCCGGCGGCGGCATGCGCGCCGTATTCGAGTGCGCCGGTGTGCGCAACGTGCTGGCCAAGAGCTACGGCTCGCGGAATCCCATCAACGTGGTGCGGGCCACCATGGACGCGTTGGGCAAGCTGCGCACGCCCGATGACATCGCCGCGAAGCGCGGCAAGACCGTTGAAGAGATTGTGAGCTAATCATGGCCAAGGCACAGGCAAACAAGGCAGCCGCGGAAAAAACGTTCAAGGTCACCTTGATCAAGAGCATTTACGGGCAATTGGCCAGTATTCGAGGTTCGGTCAAGGGCTTGGGCCTGCGCCGGATCGGTCATAGCGTGGTGGTGGCGGATACGCCGTCCAATCGCGGCATGGCGAACGCCGCCAGTCACATGCTCAAAGTTGAGCAGGCTTAAGGTTTTAGGAAAGTCTCATGAGATTAAATACCATCAAGCCGGGTGCCGGCTCCAAACGAACCCGTTTGCGGGTGGGCCGGGGCGCCTCAGCCGGTCAGGGCAAGACCTGCGGCCGCGGCGTCAAGGGACAGCGCGCACGCAAGGGCGGTTATCACAAGGTCGGCTTCGAAGGCGGCCAGATGCCTCTGCAGCGGCGTTTGCCGAAGATCGGCTTTCGATCCCACATGAAGGCTTCGCGCGCCGAACTGACCCTGTCGGATCTCATGCGCGTTTCCGGCGCCGATGTGACGCTGGCGGGGCTGATCGAAGCGAACCTGGTGCCTGAGTACACCAAGGTCGTGAAGATCATTCTGTCCGGCAAGGTCACGAAGCCCTTCACCATCAAGGACAAGGTCATCACCGCCACCAAGGGCGCCAAGAGCGCCGTTGAATCCGCCGGCGGAAAATTCGAGGCTCAATAGAGAAACCCGTGGCCACATCCGCTACCAATCCAGCCGCCGCCTTAGGGGACGTCACCCGCTTCGCAGAAATGCGCAAGCGCCTGCTGTTCCTGGTGGGCGCGCTCATCGTGTATCGGATCGGCACGTTCATCCCCGTTCCGGGCATCGACGCGGCCAAATTTGCCGCATTTTTCTCGACCCAGAACGGCACGCTGCTCGGCATGTTCAACATGTTCTCGGGCGGCGCGCTGCAGCGTTTCAGCATTTTCGCGCTGAACGTGATGCCCTACATCACCGCGTCCATCATCGTGCAGATGGCCTCGATGGTGTACCCGCCGTGGAATCAGATCCGCAAGGATGGTGAGTCCGGGCGCCGCAAGCTGATGCAATACACGCGCTACGGCACCGTGGGATTGGCTGCATTCCAGGGCTTCGGCGCGGCGCTGGCCATTCAAAACTCCGGCAGCAGCCTGGTGCCGAATCCCGGGCCGCAATTCCTGTTCGTGGCCACCATTTCGATCACCACGGGCACCTTGTTCGTGATGTGGCTGGGCGAGCAGATCACCGAGCGCGGCATCGGCAACGGCATCACCATGATCATCGTGGCCGGTATCATCGCGGGCCTCCCCCGCGCCATCGGCAACACCTTGGAAATGGTGCGCACCGGCGAAATGAACGCCTTGGTCGTGGCACTGATCGTGGTGGTCGTGGGCCTGGTAACGCTGTTTTGCGTGTTCGTGGAGCGCGCGCAGCGCAAAATCCAGGTGAACTACGCCAAACGCCAGATGGGTCGTCGGATGATGCAAGGGCAGAGCACCCACCTGCCGTTCAAATTGAACATGGCGGGCGTCATTCCGCCGATTTTCGCGTCCAGCTTGCTGGTGTTTCCGGCCACGATTGCGCAGTTTTTCGGCAACAGCCCGAACCCGAATGTCATCCAGCAGACCTTGCAAAAGATCGCTGCCATCCTCAATTATGGTCAACCCCTGCACGTCGTGCTGTTCGGCCTGCTGGTGGTCGGATTCGCGTTCTTCTACGTGGCCCTGGTGTACGACGCCCGGGATACGGCCGAGAACCTCAAGAAGGCCGGCGCCTTCATTCCCGGCATCCGTCCGGGCCTGCAGACGGGCGAATATCTGGACAAGGTGCTGACGCGTCTGACGCTGTGGGGCGGCTTGTACATCATGGCCGTGTGCTTGCTGCCGGAAATCATCCGCATGGTGAACCCGGCCATCCCGTTTCAGTTCGGCGGCACGTCGCTGCTGATCATTGTCGTCGGCGTCATGGATTTCGTCGCGCAGCTGCAATCTCACATGATGTCGCAGCAATACGAGGGCCTCATGAAAAAGGCCAGCCTTCGGGGCATTGGAGCTAAGAAATGAAAGTTCGTCCTTCGGTGAAGAAGATCTGCAAGAACTGCAAAGTCGTGCGGCGTCGCGGCATCGTTTACATCATTTGTTCGTCGGATGCCCGCCACAAGCAGCGGCAGGGTTAATTGATTTATAAGGGTTTTTCTAATATACTAGCGCGCTTTTTTTCGAGGGCGCGGGTGGAGAAATAGATGGCGCGTATCGCCGGCATCAACATACCGATGAACAAGCATGTGGTCATCGGCCTGACTCACATATTCGGCATCGGCAACCGCCGGGCCGCGCGCATTTGCGATGCCGCCGGCGTGAAGTATCACGTGAAGGTGAAGGACCTGACGGATGCCGAGGTGGCTTCGCTGCGTTCTCAAGTTGCGAAATTCGCGGTCGAGGGCGACCTGCGCCGCGAAGTCTCGATGAACATCAAGCGCTTGATGGATTTGGGCTGCTATCGGGGCATCAGGCATCGCAAGGGCCTGCCGATGCGCGGCCAGCGGACGCGCACCAATGCGCGCACGCGCAAAGGCCCGCGTAAGCAAGCGGTCAAGATGAATGCGCCGCCGGGCAAGGTCTAACTTAGGTAACCATCAATGGCTGATCAGAAACAAAACGCGCAGCAGGCCGCCGCGGCCGCCCAACCAGGCGGGAAACCGGTGCGCAAGAAGGTACGCAAAAACGTGCTCGATGCGATCGCGCACGTGCATGCCTCTTTCAACAACACCATCATCACGATCACGGATCGGCAGGGCAACACGCTGTCGTGGGCGACGTCCGGCGGGTGCGGCTATCGCGGCTCGCGTAAATCCACGCCGTTCGCGGCACAGGTCGCCGCCGAGCGCGCGGGCACCGCGGCTCAGGAGCATGGTGTGAAGAATGTGGAAGTCAGGGTCATGGGCCCGGGGCCCGGCCGCGAGTCCGCAGTGCGCGCCTTGAACGGCTGCGGCTTGAAGATCACCAACATCGAAGACGTCACGCCGATTCCGCATAACGGCTGTCGTCCGCCCAAAAAGCGTCGCGTTTAAAAGGTTCGCAATGGCAAAATATACCGGTCCGAAGTGCAAGCTGTCTCGTCGCGAGGGAACCGACCTGTTCCTGAAGAGCGGCGTGAAGCCTCTCGAGTCGAAGTGCAAGCTCGAAGTGCCTCCGGGCGGCGTGAAGAGCGAGCGCAAGCAGCGCTTGTCGGAATACGGCCTGCAGCTGCGCGAGAAGCAGAAGCTGCGCCGCATGTACGGCGTGCTCGAGCGCCAGTTTAGGAATTACTATCAGAAGGCCGCGGGCCGCCCCGGTGCGACCGGCGAGACCCTGCTGCAGTTCCTGGAATGCCGCCTGGACAATGTGGTCTACCGCATGGGTTTCGCCGCGACGCGCGCCGAAGCGCGGCAGCTGGTCAGCCACAAGGCGGTGTCGGTGAACGACAAGTTGGTGAATATCGCCTCCTACCAGTGCAAGGCGGGCGATGTGGTCAGTTTGCGAGAGAAGGCGAAGAAGCAGACGCGCATTACCGCTGCTTTGACCATCGCCGCCCAAGTCGGTTTTCCGGACTGGGTCGAAGTGGACGACAAGAAGTTCTCCGGAATTTTGAAGTCGGTTCCCGATCGTCAGGAAATTCTGCCGGACATCAACGAGAGCCTGGTCGTCGAGTTGTATTCCAAGTAGCAATTGGCTTTTTTATGCGACGCAGTCTTCGCTGCGTCGTCTTAGGCTTTGTCAACGTAGGTGAAATCCATGCAGGGATCGATCAATGAATTTTTGAAGCCGCGAGTCGTCAAGGTGCAACCCGTGTCGCCGCGCCATGCCCGCATCGTGATCGAACCGTTTGAACGCGGCTTCGGTCATACGCTCGGCAATGCGCTGCGCCGGGTGCTGCTGTCTTCCTTGCCGGGCGCCGCGATCACCGAGATCGAAATCGAGGGCGTGCTGCACGAGTACACCGCGATTGAAGGCGTCCAAGAGGATGTCGTCGATATTCTGCTGAACTTAAAGGCAGTGGCGATCCGCATGCACACGCGCGATGTCGCCGAAGTACGGCTGCACAAGAAAGGCCCGGGCCCGGTGACGGCCGGCGACATCGCCGGCGATCATGACATCGAAATCTTGAATCCGGATCTCGTCATTGCAAACCTGACGAAGGCCGGCGAACTGTCCATGTCCCTGAAGGTTGAGCGCGGCCGCGGCTACCGTCCGGCGGCGCAGCGCATGGCATTCGAAGAGCAGACGCGCGCCATCGGCCGCCTGCAGCTGGATGCCTCCTTCAGCCCGGTGCGCAAAGTGACGTATAACGTCGAGAGCGCGCGCGTTGAACAGCGCACCGACTTGGACAAGTTGATTCTGGATATCGAGACCAACGGCACGATCGATCCGGAAGAGGCGATTCGCCGCGCCGGCGGCATCCTCAAGGATCAGTTGTCGGTCTTCGTCGATCTGCAGGGTCAGGACGAGTCGACCACCAAGGCCACCGAAACGCAGTTCGATCCGATTCTGCTGCGCCCGGTCGATGAGCTGGAGCTCACGGTGCGTTCCGCCAACTGCCTGAAGGCCGAGAACATCCACTACATCGGCGATCTCGTGCAGCGCACGGAAGTCGAATTGCTGCGCACGCCGAACCTGGGCAAGAAGTCCTTGACCGAAATCAAGGAAGTTCTGGAGAGCCACGGTTTGACGCTGGGCATGCGGATCGACAACTGGCCGCCGCCCGGCTTGAAGCGCGACGACGAGCGCGACGGTATTTGAATTAGCGATCAAGAGTTAAGAGAAGAACATGCGTCACAGAAACAGCGGCCGTCAGCTATCGCGAAATGCCTCACACCGGCACGCGATGATGCG
>DATHKV010000180.1:0-3784 GCA_035488895.1 Steroidobacteraceae bacterium | reverse complement strand
GCGAGATTCGAGAAGTCGCCGGAAGCGTGTACAGGTTTGCCTCCGAGCAACGTCAGGACCGACGTGATGTCCGCAATCCGATCATCCGCGACATTGAAGTAGTCATCAGACAACACCGCGAGATCTGCAAGCTGCCCTACTTTGATCTGACCCTTCTTACCGCCTTCGCCTGAGAACCACGTGTTCGCGTCGGTCCACAGCCGCAGCGCCTGCTCGCGATCGAGCATGTCCGATGCACGATATAACTTAAGCCCACCTACCGTCTTTCCGGTGACGAGCCAGGAGAGTGCGACCCAGGGGTTGTAGGAGGCGACACGCGTTGCATCGGTCCCGGCGCCCACTGGAAGGCCGCTCCTCAACATTTGTTTAATGGGCGGCGTGCGCTCCGCAGCAGCGCGGCCGTAACGCTCGACAAAGTACTCTCCTTGGAACGCCATGCGATGCTGAATGGCAATGCCGCCGCCGAGTTCCGCGATGCGGTCGATATTGCGGTCCGAGATAGTCTCGCAGTGATCGAAAAACCAATGCAGTCTGTCGAGCGGAGTGTCGCGGTTGACCCTCTCGTAGACGTCGAGCGCACGGGATATCGTCTCGTCGTAGGTCGCATGCAATCGCCAGGGCCATCGACGCTCAGCGAGCAATCTCACGACGGGCTCGAGATCGGTCTCCATCGAGGCAGGCATATCGGGGCGCTCGACGCGAAAATCTTCAAAGTCAGCAGCGCTGTAGACGAGCATCTCGCCGGCCCCGTTGTGACGATACAAGTCGTCGCCCTGCCCCGGCCTCACCTTGCCCGCCCAGTTGCGAAAATCCGCGAGTTCCTCCTTTGGCTTCTGCGTAAACAGGTTGTAGGCAATCCGGACGGTCAACTCTCCGGCCGCGTGCAACTCTTCGATGATCCGATAGTCTTCAGGGTAATTCTGAAATCCACCGCCAGCGTCGATGACGCCGGTTACACCGAGCCGATTCACCTCTCGCATGAAATGACGGCTAGAGTTCTTCTGGTAATCCTCCGGCAACTTTGGACCCTTCGCGAGCGTTGCATACAAAATCGCCGCGTTTGGCCGAGCGAGAAGGAGTCCGCTCGGATTTCCATTGCGGTCGCGCACGATCTCACCACCCGGCGGGTTCGGCGTGACTTTGTTGTAGCCCACTGCACGCAGCGCCGCACCATTCAGCAGCGCGCGATCGTACAGATGCAGAATGAACACTGGCGTATCCGGCGCGATGGCATTCAGCTCGTCGATCGTGGGCAGCCGTTTCTCCGCGAACTGATGCTCGGTAAATCCGCCGACGACGCGGACCCACTGCGGTGCCGGCGTGCGATCCACTTGCGCCTTCAGCATCTTGAGCGCCGTCGATAACGAGCGCACGCCATCCCATCGCAGCTCCAGGTTGTAACTGAGCCCGCTGCGAATGATGTGCATGTGACTGTCGATCAACCCCGGGATGACGCGGTGACCTTGTAAGTCGATGCGTTTGGTTGTCGCGCCGGCCGCCGCTTCCACATCCCGCACACGCCCGACGGAGATAAAGCGGCCATCCGCAACCGCCACGGCCTCCGGGTTCGCATTGTTGCGGTCAAGCGTGCTAAAGCGTCCGTTATAGAGAATAAGATCTGCGGTCATTGAAGAAGGATCTCCGGGTAGCGTGCGATTCATATTGGCGCGTCGATGTTCTTCGGCTGCCGGGTTTCCGCGGTTTTCCCGGGAAGCTGGCCGAAGATGTGTGGCACGCACTGTTCGCGCACCCACGAGGTCGAGACGGGCTCGTTCGAAACCAGCCGCTTGGCGAGCGGAACGAGTTGCTCGCCAAGCAAGATGCCCAACAGTCCAACCAGCGCGATCACCGGCGGCGCGGGCGAACGCACGTTCAATACACCGTAGATCACACCGACCAGCAAGCCCGCGCCGAGCGACACGACATATATTTTCATGGCAGGCGCCTCTGAGAGCCCATTCGAGCTAGTGACCTTCGGAAGCTGTGAACATGGCCTTGGCGTAGATCACGCCGAGTCCATACGCACCCCCGTGCACGCGGGCAATGCCGGTCGTCTCTGCGTAGGTTTCGCTGCGTGCCCAATCGCGTTGCAGCTCGAGCAGGTACTGAAGGGAGGTCATCGGCCGCGCCCCGGCCTGCACCACGCGGTCCATCGCGCGATCGTGCGCCTCTTGGGAAACATCCCCGCAGGCATCGGCGATGACATAGACCTCGAATCCCTGATCGAGCGCAGAGAGCGCCGGGCCGACGATGCACACACTGGTCCACAAGCCTGCGAGAACGATCCGGCCCTTGCCGATCTCATTGACGCGCCTGGCGACGTGCGCGTCCTCCCACGCATTCATCGTGGTGCGATCAATGATCTCGTCCTTCGGGAACACCGAGCGAATCTCTTCGTAGATCGGACCAGAGAAACTCTTCTCGGCAACGGTCGTCAGAATCGTGGAGACCTTGAACTCGCGCGCCCCCTTTGCAACGAGCGCGCAATTGTTGCGCAGCAGGACGGCGTCGATCGACTTGGTGGCGAATGACATCTGCGACTGGTGATCGATCATGATCAACGTGTGATCCATTGCGGAGAGCAATGTTTTTCCGGGAGTCGCTTGAGCTTTCGGCATGGAGAGTTTCCTTGATAGGTCGAATGACAATGAGAGTGCTTTAGAAAGTTGGAGCACATCTTGCCGCCTCGTTACTCACCGAAGACTCACCGCTCGCCTCCTTCTATGAGCGTCGCATTCGCGCACTTTCAGCCCCCCGGAGGGGGGACTGCTCGACGCAGTGCAGTCGCGCATACTGCGGGCGTGATTACATTCGATACTGTCCACGCACCCTCACTTGAGCAGAGTCCGCGCTGTCTACCCATGGCGACGGCTCAGCTCATCGAAGCTGCGTGCCGCGCAAGGGACGGGGACAGCCACGGCGCCAGAGCACATGTAACCCGTGCTATGGAGCTGCTGGACGGACATCCGGGACCCAGGATTGCCAAGCCAGCAGGCGGCCAAAACTCCAGAGAGATTCCGCGCGGCGGTTTTGCGGCGTGGCAGTCGCAGCGCCTCACAGCGCATGTGGATGCAAATATCGCCTGCAAGATCGTCATCAAAGAGCTTGCGGCGTCACTCGATATCAGCGTCGGTCACTTCTGTCGCGCGTTCAAGTGCACCTTCGGTATGTCTGCTCGCATCTGGATCAGACGGCGGCGCATCGAGTTCGCTCAAGGACTCATGCTCACGACGCGTGCTTCCCTCAGCGAGATTGCCTTGAGCTGTGGTATGAGCGATCAGTCGCATTTCAGCCGCTCGTTCCGGCGCATCGTCGGCGAGGCACCCTATTCCTGGCGACGGACACGATATGGCGCCATTGAGGAACGAGCCACCGAAGCGGCCTATCCCGGCACAACGAGGCCGATAGCGTAGTCACGCGAGGCAGCGCGCTCGCGCACGCTGTGATAGAGCATGGATCAGAGAATAAAGCACGGCGGCTCACGCCAAACGCACGGCAAGGTCGGGATAAGGCAGCCTATGTTGCTCGCGCAATCCGCAATCTGGCGTCGCTAAGAAGACGCAATTGCCCTTTTCGCGCTCTCAATCGATTCATTTTGCGCGCGTGGCAGTAACGTTCAAGTAGAGTGTGGAGGTCGCGCGTACGGCGCAAAGCAGCATGTCGACATAGTCACACGCAATCTGCATTACGTCGGCGATTTCTCGACGCGAGAAGCCGCTCGCATAGACAAAGTACAGCACCGCTCGCTCCTCGACAGGGAGGTTGGAAAGAAAGACCTGGAACT
>DATHKV010000179.1:0-3068 GCA_035488895.1 Steroidobacteraceae bacterium | reverse complement strand
GGATTTCAAGCTCGCGGGCACGGCGGTAGAACGCAGGCAGATCGCCGCCCACGGCCTGCAATTCGCGTTGAAATCCCGGCACGCAGGTGAAGTAGGTGGCAATGGATGCCAGATGGGCGTTGTTGATGTCTTCGGCGAACCAGGCATCGAACGGCGCATGGCCTCCCCACTCCTTCTTGAGAGCGGCGTAGGATTCACGTATTTCTTCGAACCCTTTGCGCTTGCGCTCGCGCATCAGCGGCTGCGGCAGGCCTGAGGCATACAGCACGCGCAGGTGGTTGCGCGTCTTGCTCATCAGAGCGATCACCTCGAGGTAACGGCTCTGGCGCAGGAGATGATCCGCCAGGTCCTTTTCACGGCCCTGCTGTTGCAGCCAGCGCCGCACGCCTTCTTCTTCCACGGTTGTCGCGAGCGCCTCGTTGAAGGAGGCATCGTTAGGCACGTACAGGAATTGATGGGTCAACTCGTGGAAAATGATCGAGGCCAGTTCCACATCGTTCCATTTGACCATGGAACTCAAGATCGGATCATCGAAGTGGCCGAGGGTCGAATAGGCCGCGACCCCGCCGACCACCACATCGAATCCTTCGGCATGCAATCCGGCGGCGAAACGACGCGCCCGCTTCTCGACGAAATAGCCCCGGTAAGCCACACATCCGACGACCGGAAAACACCACTGCTTCGGATCGACGGAAAATTCCGGTGCGGCCACCACATTCCACACTACATAGGGCCGGCCGATATCCGCATATTTTCGATAGCTGCCGTTGTCCGGCAATCCCAGCGCGCGGCTGGCGAAATCGCGGATGGCGGTGACCGACTTGAGCTGCGCGCGCAGGGCGGCGGGCGTCGAGGGCTTGTCGATGACGCCGGCGATCGGCTCCCGCTTGGACATGAGCGCCAGGTGGCCTTGGGCGCTTTGCAATAAATAGCAGCCTCCGCTCAAGAATGCGATCAGTGCGATGCTTACGGCCGCGCGGATTGTGGCGGCCTTGCTGTTAATATTCACGCATGCAAGTGTATCTGGTTGGCGGCGCCGTTCGGGACGCGCTGCTGGGTCTGCCCGTAAAGGAACGCGATTGGGTCGTCGTAGGAAGCACCCGAGACGAACTCTTGCGCTTGAAATACCGCGAAGTCGGCCGCGACTTTCCCGTGTTCCTGCACCCTGACTCCCAGGAAGAATATGCACTGGCGCGTCTGGAGCGGAAAGTATCGCCCGGCTATCGGGGGTTCGCGGTTGAATTTGGGCCGCAGGTTTCGCTCGAGGAAGATCTCGCGCGCCGCGATCTGACCATCAATGCCATTGCCAAGGCCGAAGACGGTTCGCTCATCGATCCATACAACGGCCGGCGCGACTTGCAAGCTCGCGTCCTTCGCCATGTCTCGCCCGCCTTCATCGAGGATCCGGTGCGCATTCTGCGGGTGGCGCGCTTCGCAGCACGCTTTGCGTCCCTAGGTTTTCATGTGGCTGCCGAAACCATGACACTGATGCGCGCGATGGTCGAACGCGGCGAGGTGAATGCCCTGGTCGCAGAACGGGTGTGGCAGGAAACCGAGAAGGCGCTGAACGAGCCGGGCGCCAGTGTGTTTTTCAAGGTTTTGCGCGAGTGCGGCGCGTTGCAGGTCATTTATCCGGAAATCGACGCGCTATTCGGCGTGCCTCAACCCGAAAAATGGCATCCCGAAATCGACACCGGCGTTCACACCTTGATGGTGCTCGACCAGGCGGTGCGCCTGAGTACGGATGTAAGAGTCCGCTTTGCAGCGTTGGTGCACGATCTGGGCAAGGCGACGACCCCGCAAGCCGAATGGCCCGGCCACAAGGGCCACGAAGAGCGCAGCGTGGCGCTGATCGGGGCATTGAGCGAGCGGCTGCGCCTGCCGAACGAGTATCGCGACTTGAGCGTGATCGTGGCGCGCTATCACGGCAATGTGCACCGTGCCTTCGAATTGCGGCCCAAAACCATCTTGGGTATCTTGGAAAAAACCGACGCCTTCCGCCGTCCCGAGCGTTTCGCGCAGGCCCTGCTGGCCTGCGAGGCGGACTCGCGCGGCCGCTTAGGCTTGGAAAACATTCCTTATCCGCAGCGGGAATACTTACAGGCCGCGCGCGACGCGGTCGCCGCGATCAGGCCCACGCCGCAGGACATCGCGGAGCATGCCGGCCCGCAGATTGCGGAGCGCCTGCACGCGCGGCGCCTCGAGGCCATCGCCGGGTTGGCTGCTCGCAAGTAAGATTACGACCCATCAAGACAGGAGAGTCTTGACTTGGGTGACCAGCCAGTTGGAAATAAATTGTGAACCCGGGCCGGTCGGCTGACTCGGGACGGTGATGCTCTTCAAGTTCGAGTTGGTCCCCGCCATGGGGCCGGCGATGGTTCCAAGTCCATAAATGATCTTGTATCCACCGAGCCCGTTCGCGTAAGTGTTTATGAAGGGTGCTTTGCCGCCAATCGGGGGCAGCAGCGCGGCGCCCGCGGCGATCGCTGCATTGCGTGAGACGTCGTTAGCGCTGATCACGCCCGTCGATGTGGCAGCACAATCGCCGATGAGGCCCGTAAAAATGGCTTTGGCGGTTGGGAATCGCAGGACAATCTGTTGCGCGACATATGTGGCGGCGGCCTCCACTTGCGCATCGGTGTATGCCGCATCATTTCCCGATCCTGCCACGAGCAAGTAAAACGGTAGAGCGTTTCCCGTCGTGTCTACGGGGACGTTTGGCGCAACATCACCCGTGTAGTTCCCAAGAACGTTCATGGTCCCGCCGGTCAACGCGGCAGTCAAAGCGATGGTCGCGCCGGCGATGCCGTGCCCCACATAAATCCGCGGCGTAGCAAAGTCACCCCTGGCCACATAGAAGTAGCCGGATAGCGCGGCGACATTGGTGAGGGCGTTGAGTGCCGCCTCGACACTAGCCTGACTGGCATTGTAAGGCAGCGCCGCGGTGGTGCTCGTGACTCCATTCAACGTGACGCTAATCATATAGGCCCCCCCGGTCGCGGTGCTCATCACGCGCCAGGACTCTTTAGGCGGAGCAATACGGTCCTGAAAATTGAGTCGGCTAGAGG
>DATHKV010000178.1:0-5996 GCA_035488895.1 Steroidobacteraceae bacterium | reverse complement strand
TCCACGACGTTGCTCTCGACCAGCGATAGATCGCACGCTCCGATCAGCTTTCCCGACACACTCTCCACGACCGCCAGCTCAAAGCGCGTGCGCGGCAGCTCGCGCTGCGATGCCAGCAAATCCTCCAGATATTCCGCGGTGCTGTCCGAATCGCGCGGCCCGAAAAACAGATACCGCGTGACCCGCGGATCGGACGAGTAGGCATGCACCGCGTCGAAGTCCGTTGCGACGAACTCGCGCAGATTCAATCGCGCCGTGCGGACCGGCACGATCAGTTTGCGCACAGCACCTTGCCCGGATTCAAGATGCCTTTCGGATCGAGCGCGCCCTTCAGCGCATGCATGACGGAGAGCTCCACCGGGTCCGCGCGGCGCGCGAACTCCCCGGCTTTGAGCCGCCCGATGCCGTGCTCGGCGCTGATGCTGCCGCCAAGACTCTCGACCAGGTCGAACATGGCGAGCTCGAGCGCATGGGTCCGTCCGTTGAACTGCGCCAGGTCCGCTCCCGGCTTTTGACTTAAATTAAAATGCAGGTTGCCGTCGCCGGCGTGCCCATAGGAGACCACGTCTCCTTCCGGAGCGAGGCGCTGCGCCAATGCGCTGCCCCGCTCGATGAGTTCCGGGATCGCGGAGACCGGCACCGACACATCATGCTTGATGCTGGCGCCGTGGCGCCGCTGGGCTTCGGGCACGGACTCACGCAATTTCCACATGGCCTGCGCCTGCGCGAGCGAAGTCGCAGGCATCGCATCCTTGACGACGCCCGCGGAGGCCGCATCCTCGAGTTGCGCGGTCAAAAGCGCGGTCAGATTTTGCTGCGGGTTCGGCGAACTCAATTCGACCAGCAGGTACCAGGCGCAATCGAATTCCAAGGGGTTCGCCACGCCGGCGACATGCTTTACCGTCATTTCCACGCCGATGCGCGGGATCAGTTCAAACGAGGTGACTTGATCGCCCGCGGCGGTGCGCAAGCGGGCGAGCAGCTCGAGCGCGTGGCGGGGGGCGTCGATGCCGACCAGCGCGGTGGCCGTGTCGGCCGGCAGCGGGAACAGCTTCAGGGAGGCCGCCGTGATCAATCCCAAGGTGCCTTCGGCGCCGATGAACAGGGATTTCACGTCGTATCCGGTATTGTCCTTGCGCAGACTCTTGAGGGCTGACATCACCCGCCCGTCGGCGAGCACGACTTCGAGCCCGAGAACGAGATCGCGCATCATCCCGTAGCGCAATACGGCGGTGCCGCCGGCATTGGTCGAGAGATTGCCGCCGATTTGCGCGGTCCCTTCGGAGCCCAGGCTCAAGGGGAAGAAGCGGTTCGCATCGCGCGCGGCACTTTGCGCGCCGGCCAGCGTGCAGCCGACCTCGACGATCATGGAATAATTGGCGGCGTCGATATGCCGGACACGGTTCAGGCGCTGCATCGACACCACAATCTGCGTGCCGCTCTCATCGGGCGTCGCGCCGCCGCAGTAGCTGGTATTGCCCCCATGCGGCACCACGGCGACTTCGTCGCGATTGCAGATGCTCAAAATCCGCGAGACGTCATCGACGCTGCGCGGACGCAGCACCAGGGGCGTACGGCCCGTGTACAGGCGGCGAAAATCGGTGAGATAGGGCGCTATATCGTCTTGCGCGTCCAGAAAGTTGCCTGGACCGACCGCAGCCTTGAGTTCCGCGATTGTCGCGGAACTAGGCGGGCGCGGCATCAGATGCGCTTGCCGCCGCCGTCGCGAATCGCGGCGGGCACCGGCTTCAAGTCCCAAATCACTCCGAAAAACGACATCAGTTTCAAAAGATAGAACGTGACGTCGAACTCCCACCAGTAAAAGCCCTGGCGGGCAGAGGCGGGATAGTGATGGTGATTGTTATGCCAGCCTTCGCCCAGGGTAATGAGGGCCAGCCACGGATTGTTGCGGCTCGCATCGCCGGTCTTGTAGCGCTGGCGCCCGAACACGTGCGAGAGTGAGTTGATCGTGTAGGTACCGTGGTAGACGAGCACGGTGGAGATGAAAAATCCCCACACCAGCATTTGCCAGCCGGTGGTGTGCAGTCCCGGGGCGACATGCTTCAAGAGCACGCCGAGCAGAAAGACGCCGACGCCCAAGAGCGTGGGGACGACGACATCGAAGCGGTCCAGGAACCGCAGCTCGGGATACTTCAGCAAGTCCTTGACGCGCGAAAAATCCGCCGCGAAATGCTTGTGGGACATGAACCAGCCCATGTGGCTCCAGAAAAAGCCGTGCTGCACCGGCGAGTGCACGTCTTCAGGCTTATCCGAATGCACGTGGTGGTGGCGATGATGAGCCGCCCACCAAATCGGGCCGCGCTGCACCGCCGAGGCGCCGAGCATGCCGAAGATGAATTGCCCGACGCGCGAAGTCTTGAAGGTGCGATGCGAAAAATAGCGATGATAGAAGCCGGTGATGGCGAACATGCGCACCAGATACAGCGCGATCGTCACCGCCAGTGCAATCCAGCTGAAGCCCACCCAGATGACCGCGAGACAGGCGGCGTGCATCAACAGAAATGGCAGCACGCGGGCCCAGTCGGTGCGGCGCTCCGCATCCAGCATCGCGGGTGCGGGCGGCCGCGTCGCGAAGTCGCTGTTGCCGAACCATCGGGAGAGCTCAGTACCCACGCGTACGGCAGTGGGGGGCTCGATCGCGATTTCATTCTCTGGCGTCATGGGATTCCTATTTCTTCAAAGCCGCAATTCGCTCGTCCAACGGCGGATGGCTCATAAACAACCGCATGATTCCATCCGAGCGGCCCGTGTTGATTCCAAAAGCCTGCAGCTGCTGCGGCATCGGCTCGCCTTGACTGCGCTTCAGCATCTGCAACGCATCGATCATATTGCCGGCGCCGGTCAGATCGGCGCCGCCTCGATCGGCACGGAACTCGCGCCGGCGCGAGTACCAGCAAACGATCACACTCGCGAGAATGCCCAGTACGAACTGCGCTACCATGGTGGTCAGGAAAAATCCGATGCCCGAACCCTGGCGGTCGTTGCGCAGAATCGCCCGATCGACGATGCCGCCGATGATGCGCGCGAGAAAGATCACGAAAGTATTTAGCACACCTTGCAACAAGGCAAGGGTAACCATATCACCGTTTGCAACGTGCGTAATTTCGTGACCCAGTACCGCCTCGACCTGCGTGCGCGACATGTTGCGCAACAGACCGCTGCTCACGGCCACCAGCGCCGCGTTGCGCCGTGCGCCGGTGGCGAAGGCGTTCATTTCCTCGGCATCGAAGATGCCGACTTCGGGCATGCCGATCTGCGCCTGCTCGGCCAGCCGCTTGACCGCTCCGACCAGCCAGCGTTCCAGCTCGGACTGGGGACTCTCTATGACGCGCACACCCATCATGCGTTTGGCGGTCCACTTGGACAGGGCCAGCGAAATGAGGGAGCCGCCGAAGCCGAAAATGGCGGCAAACACCAGCAGGCCGCCGGTACCGCCCTGCATCAAATGCACGCCGAACACGTTCTCGACAACGAACAGCACCAGGCTGAGCAGTGCGAGGACCGCGATATTGGTCAGGACGAAGAGGAAAATGCGTTTCATGGGGACTTTTGATCGAGGAAAAAGCCGCAATATCGTAACGCGGCACACTAATGGTCGGGACGTTCGGGTTCAATTTCAAGCTGGACGTTCGGTGGGG
Source organism: Steroidobacteraceae bacterium (assembly GCA_035488895.1). Classification (GTDB taxonomy): domain Bacteria; phylum Pseudomonadota; class Gammaproteobacteria; order Steroidobacterales; family Steroidobacteraceae; genus Bog-1198. The sequence goes on along the minus strand of DATHKV010000178.1, from coordinate 2,337 downwards.
CTTGCGCCTGGCCTTTTGCTGTTGACCGCCATGCGGACAAAACGGCGCTATGTGCCTGTAAAATCGGACATTAACCTTTCAGAGTCAGGGCATGCAATATAGGGACTATTACGAAATTCTGGGCGTCACTCGGGCTGCGGACGCCGACGAAGTGAAGCGCGCATACCGCAAGATGGCGCGGAAATTCCACCCGGACGTCAGCAAGGAAAGAAACGCCGAGGAGAAATTCAAAGAGGTCCAGGAAGCCTACGAGGTCCTGCGCGATGCGGACAAGCGCGCAGCCTATGACCAGCTGGGCCGCGATTTCCGCAATGGCCAGCAGTTTCGCCCGCCGCCCGATTGGTCGCAGCGCTTCGGGCAGGGCGGCGGTCAGCGCTTTTCGGACGCCAACGGTTTCAGCGATTTCTTTTCCAGCCTGTTCGGCGGCGCCGGATTCGCCCCCGGCTCGGGTCAAGCCGATGCGGAAGCGGGCCACTTGGACGTGACCGTGGAGGAGGCCTTTGCCGGAACCAAACGCCGAGTCATGCTGAATGAGGGTGGCCGCCCGCGCCAGATCGATGTGCAAATTCCCGCCGGCGTCAGCGAAGGGCAATCGCTGCGCATACCGGGTATCGGCGGGCGGAGCTCGCTGATCTTTCGGATCCGGTTGCGTCCGCATCACTTCTACGAAGTGGCGGGCAAGGACGTGCAAATTGAACTGCCCCTGGCTCCTTGGGAAGCCGCCCTGGGCGCAAAAGTCGCGGTGCCGACGCTGGGGGGAACGGTGGAGCTCACCGTGCCTGGCGGTGCCCAATCGGGCAAGAAACTCAGGCTGCGCGGCAGAGGACTTCCGGGCAGTCCCGCGGGGGACCAGATCGTCACCATCAAGTTGGTAACGCCGGCGGCAAAGACCGCCGCAGCCAGGGAAACCTACGAGCGCATGAGGCAGGAATTCAACTTCGACCCGCGCGCCGACTGGCCTTAGGCTCCAGGCGCCGACCGACCGAGATCGGTCAGCCGCCGGTCAGCACATCCTCGCGCAGCACTGTATCGGGAGACATGAGGGTTTCGCCCTGGCTGCCCTTGGCAAATTGCACGCTTTGCGGTTTCACGAATACCGCGGACACTTCCGGATGGGTGCCGCGGATCTGCTTCTCAAGGTTGATCACGGCGCCTTCGATTTCCGGCGCCCGCATGTAGTCGAAGAAATCGAGACTCAGGTACACCACGACGCTGTTGGGTGCGAGTTGCACGGTGGCGATGCTGTTGGCGTTGCATACGCCGGGCATGCGCGCCGCAATGCGAATGACGGCATCGCTCAACGAGGGGTCCGCGCGCTCGCCGATGAGCAGCGCCTTCGATTCCTGAGCCAGCAGCGCCGCGACGCCGGCCAGGAGGGCGGCGATCAATAGGGAGGCGATGCCATCCCAACGGCTGTCGCCGGTGAGGATCGCCGCGGTCGTGCCGGCGGCAGCGACCAAAATCCCCACCACCGCGGCCGAGTCCTCGAAGACCACGATGAATGCCGGCGGGTCCTTCGATTGGCGAAATGCTTCCCACCAACCGAGGTTGCGCTTCGACTGCCTGAATGCCCGCGCTCCGATGACCCAGGAGCCGCCCTCGAATACCAAGGACGCGGCGAGCACCACGTAGATCACCAACGGCTTTTCGATGGGTTGCGGCTGCAGGAGACGCTGGATACCCTGGTAGGCCGAGACACCAGCCCCGACCGAGAAGATCAGCAATGCCACCACGAAGCTCCAGAAATACAGCTCCCGAGCGTAGCCCAGCGGGTGCTCCCGGTCGGCCGGACGGCTCGAGCGCGCTATGCCGTAAAGGAGCAGGAGTTCATTGATCGTGTCGACCAGCGAATGCACGGCCTCGCTCAGCATGGCCGCTGAGCCGGTCATGGCGGCGGCCACGAATTTTGCCGCGGCAACCAGCAAATTGCCGGCCAGTGCCGCCCAAACCGCCCTCAACGTACCGCTTTTTGCCATGCCGGATTCTAGCAGCCGGCTCCCAGCTTGAAGAATCGGCCCCCAGGCCCCAACTCACCCACACCAACCCTAAACTGCCAAGGCCATGACGACAGAAACCGAACCCGCGGCTGCACAAAAGCCGCAAATCAAGGAGTTCCAGGCGGAAACCAAGCAGGTGCTGCGCTTGGTCATCCATTCGTTGTACTCGCACAAGGAGATTTTCCTGCGCGAGCTGATTTCCAACGCCTCCGATGCCTGCGAGAAATTGCGCTTCGAGGCGATCGCCAAGCCTGACCTGCTCGGCGGCGATGAACTGTCCGTCACCCTGACCCCGGACTCGAGCGCGGGCACGTTGAGCGTCAAGGACAACGGCATCGGT
>DATHKV010000177.1:0-11195 GCA_035488895.1 Steroidobacteraceae bacterium | reverse complement strand
GCGCGACGCACGCCGCGCCAGATACTCGTGATAGGCCGTGTCGCCGACGCTCAAGGGGTCGAGGCGCGCCAGCATGCTGTGCGCCGCATTTTCACCCGCCGCGATGGTCGAGTTGGCCACCGTGAAATCCGTGGAACTGGTCGTACCAAGCACCGGTTCGATCAAAACGTCCGAGGGACTTAAAGTGGCGCGCTGCCGATCCGTGTCCTTGTGCACCAAAATCGCCAGCATCTGATTGGAGATCGACAGCGCCGAGTTGAGCGCCTCGCGCGACTGCAGCGGGTAGCTCACGTCGGACACGATCAAAATATCCGGGTGCATCCGGCGCGCCACCTCGATGGGCAGATTCTCCGCCACGCCGCCATCGACGAGCAACAGGCCCTCAGTCTCCACCGGTGCGAAAAACCCCGGCGCGGAAATACTCGCACGCATGGCCATCGCCAGGTCGCCCTTGTCCAGCAGCACGGCATTGCCGCCGACCAAATCGGTCGCGACCGCGCGGAATGGCGTCGGCAGCTGATCGAAGTCGGTGTCCTTGCTGAACGGCAGGGTAAGCTGGCGCAGCGTCTGCTGTAATTTCTGCCCTTGGATGAAACCCTTCGGCAGGAGAATCTGGCCGTGCTTCAGGCCAAGCGGCAGCCGCACCAGAAAATTTCGGTCGTCTTGCTTGCGCCGGAATGCCAGGTCGCGCCGCGGCGGGGCATCGCGAAACGCCTCTTGCCAGTCGACCGAACGCATCGTGGCATCGATTTGCGCGGCCGTCATGCCGCTGGCATACAAACCGCCGACTACGGCGCCCATACTGGTGCCGGCGATGCAATCGATCGGAATTTTCAGCTCTTCAAGAACCTTGAGAACGCCGATGTGCGCCATGCCGCGCGCGCCGCCGCCGGATAACACCAGGCAGATGCGCGGGCGGACCTGCGGAGCGGCCGCCGGTGTCTCGCCATGGACCCATTGACAATTCACCGCCAACGCACAGGCCAATCCGAGTCGTACCGCGAGTTTCCCCATGATGGGGACAGTTTAGAGCACCGCGGACAGTTTAGAGCACCACGTCGATAGTGGAAGCCGTAAAGGTATTGCTGGCGCGGTCATAAAGTCCGCGGGCAACGAACTTGGTCGCCGGCGTGGGCGTTGCGAAAGTCGTGGTGAGCTGGGTCACGAAGGGGCCAAAGCCGTTGAACGACTGGATGGGAGCGCCGGCTGCTTCTGCGGTCGCACCCGCACCGACGCTGAACAGCGGCACGAACAGCGGCAGGCCGTTCGCCGCCGGCACCGCCACCGCCGGAACGATGGTCGGACTCGCTGCCAGCGTAGTGATATCGATGGTTTCGGCGCCGATGCGCAGCTGTCCGGAACCGAACGCGGCATTGGCGCGGTCGATGCTCAAGCTCGTGGAGGTCAGCGTGGCAAAGGGCGCCGCCGTCCCGGATCCCGTCCAGGCCACTGCCAGGGTGGCGAGAACGCTGGGTTCCGCCTGTACGGATTGCGCCAGAAAATCGGGCGGTCCGGAGCCGAAGCGAGACACGTAGCCATCGACCCACACGGGATCACCCGCCGCCAACGTGGGAAGCGTGAGCGCTCCGGTGTTGACCACAAAATTGGCCGCAGTGGGATCTTGCGCAGGGCTGACGCCGTTGCCGGCAAAATTGTAGGCGCTGACCGGCCAATTCTCGATGCCCTGTAGGTTCATCTGCAGGCTGCCGGAAGCAGAGGAAGTCAGCGAGCCGAACAACTCGGTCGATTGAATGCGCACCGAGCCGGTGTCCGTCGAGGATCCGGTGGAATCGAGCTGGGTCACCCCCGCGGCCGACAAGGAGTAAATGCCGCGCGCCGTGATGTGCTGACCGACGGCAATGGAATTGAAGTCCAAGGGCCCCAACGTCGCGAGTCCATCGGCGGTGACGAGCGTGCCGGGGCCGATGGTCACCTGCGAATCCAAGTTCTCGTACTGAACCAGCTGGGCCGCATTGGCGAACAGTGTCGCTCCCCGCAGCGTCAGCGTATTGCCGCTGCGCGCGATGACATCTCCCTCCAGTCCGTAGGTGAAGAAATCCTCGAGCGTGCCGCCGGCGACGACATACACCGAATGGAAGCTGCCGGCGTTGATTCCGGTACCAGGCGATGGCGTGGGTTCGAACTTGGTAAATGCCGCAGCCACTGTCGAGCCTGCCGAGGTCTGTGACAATGCCTGCAGCCCCGGCGCCCCGACAAAGGTTTGGCCGCTCAGCGTATAGACGGTGTTCGCATCATTGAACAAGGTGTTCGTGCCCAAGCTGTTCACTTCGTCGAAGAATGGCCGCACCACCACCGTATAAGTACCGCTGTTGACGCTCGAATTGATCAACGGACCGCGCACACGAATCAGCTTGTTGTCGGATGCCGCGGTCGAGACCGTCATGAAGGGCTTGACGGTGAGTTTCGGCGGGCTGGCCGTCAAGTCGACGCTGTTCGATGCGAACATGTCGTAGTTGACGGCAAGACGCAGCGCATTGCTGGTCGCAAAGGTCGGCTGCAGGATCAGTTGATTGGCCGTATCGAAATTGACGGTCACCGCCACGGTTGTGGGAACGACGCCGGATGGGTCGACCACATTCACCTTCACCGGCGCGCCGTTCACGATCACGGAGATCTGCGCGCTGGTGTAGTCCAGCGTGATGATCGCCTGGGTGTAGGTGTCGACCGGCACACTCGCCGTTGCCCACAGCTCCGAGAGATCGGTGAGCTTGGTGAAATCGACCGTCTCCGGAACGGCAATCGCCGAAATGGCACCGTCGGCCTTGCCGACCAGAATCACGGAGTCGACGGTCACAATGTAGCTCGCGAATTGGCCGCTGTCATCGGAGGTGGCGAGGGTGGTCCACGCGACTCCGAAGCCGCTATCCTGGTTGTTGTTATGGCAGCCTGCGGCGATCAGACCGAATACGCAGGCGGAGAGCAGCGCTACCAGCCGGCCGGCCGCCTTGAACTTGAACGATGAATGCACTACAGGTTCCAATTTTTTGGGGAAGGGACTTAAAGTTAAGGCTGCGTAGAATAAAGGCTTTCGAGACCTGGCGCGCAGCAAAGTTCCATTTAGCGCCTTTTTAGGCGCCTTGGGGCCGAGGCACCTGCTGGGTGATGCAGTGAATGTTGCCCCCGCCCAGCAGCACTTCCCGGGTGGGCACCCCGAACACTTCGCGGGTTGGAAACAAGCGCTTCAGGGTGCGCATCGCCGCCGCATCGCGGCGTTTCTCATACAAGGGCATGACCACGCGCTTGTTCGCGATGTAGAAATTGACGTAGGAGGCGGCCAGCCGATCTCCGGCGCGGCGCGGATGGCTGCCGGGATGGGCCTCGATTCCGGCCGCCTCCTCAGCGGTCATGAACAAAGGTTCGGGCTGATGAAGCCGGTGGATCTCCAGGCTGCGGCCGCGCGCGTCCTTGGCGTGACGCAGCCGTTGATAGGCATCCTGCGAAATCTCGAACTGCGGATCGGAGCGATCGTCGGTCCAGGTGAGCACCACATGACCCGGACTTGCGAAGCAGGCCAGTTCGTCGATGTGGCCGCCGGTTTCGTCCAGATACACACCCTTGTCCAGCCAAATCACTTTGGTCACGGACAGATAGCGGCGCAGCTGCTCCTCGACTTCTTCACGCGTCAATTGCGGATTGCGATTCGGATTGAGCAGGCACTCTTCGGTTGTCAGGCACGTGCCTTGTCCATCGACATGAATCGCGCCGCCCTCCATGATCAGCGGCGTGCGGTATCGATCCGCTCCTTCCAGCTCCAACACCTTTTGCGCAACCTGGTCGTCCCGGTCCCATGGAAAATACAATCCGCCGTTCAGACCTCCCCACGCGTTGAAGGTCCAGTCGACGCCGCGCCGGCGGCCGCTGCCATCGATGACGAAGGTCGGACCGCAGTCGCGCATCCAGGCATCGTTGCTGCTGATTTCAACCACGCGCACATTGCGCGGCAGGCAGGCGCGCGCGTTGTAATACTGCGCCGCCGACGCGCCGACGCTCACCGCCTCGCTGCCCGCGATCGCGGCCGCCACCGCGGTGAATGCCGCCTGAGCCGGCTTGGCGCCGAGACGCCAATTGTCCGGCCGCTCGGGCCAGAGCATCCAGCATCCGGAATGCCGCTCGAACTCCGCGGGCATGCGAAAGCCGTCTTTCTCGGGCGTTGATTTAAGGTTGCGCAAGCTTCACGTCTCCGGCGCGCATGCTAGCATTGCGTCTGCATTTACAGGAGCTCAGGAATGTCAGACGCCAAGCCGGTCAGCTTGAATGTCCCCGTCGGGGGCGAAAAGATCACCATCTCCAACGGCATTTTGCGGGTGCCGGATCAGCCCATCATTCCCTTCATCGAAGGCGACGGTACCGGCCGAGATATCTGGCGGGCCAGCGTGCGGGTGTTCGATGCGGCGGTGAAAAAAGCCTACGGCGGCAAGCGCAAGATTCATTGGATGGAAGTGTTCGCCGGCGAGAAGGCGAACAAGGCATACAACACCTGGCTGCCGGACGAGACGGTGACGGCTTGCCGCGACTACCTGGTCTCCATCAAGGGGCCGCTCACCACGCCGGTCGGCGGCGGCATTCGTTCGCTGAACGTCGCGCTGCGACAACTGTTGGACCTGTATGTCTGCCTGCGGCCGGTGCGCTGGTTCAAGGGCGTGCCCTCTCCCGTCAAGAACCCGGAAAAGGTCGAGATGGTCATCTTCCGCGAGAACACGGAGGACATTTACGCGGGGATCGAGTTCGAGCAGGGCTCCGCGGACGCCAAAAAATTCCTCGATCTGTTCAAGCAAAATTTCCCGAAGCAGTACGCCAAAATTCGTTTTCCCGAAACGTCGGGCATCGGCCTCAAGCCTGCTTCCAGGGAAGGGACCGAGCGGCTGTTCCGCGCCGCGGTCAAGTATGCGATCGACAACAAACGCAAGAGCGTCACGATCGTGCACAAGGGCAACATCATGAAATTCACCGAGGGTGCATTTCGGGGTTGGTCCTACCAGTTGGCGGAACGAGAATTCCCGAACCAGGTGTTCACCTGGGAGCAGTGGGAGCGCATCAAGACTGCGAACGATGAGAAGGAAGCGAATGCGCAGATGGAGGCCGCTCGAAAAGCCGGCAAGGTGATCATCAAGGACGCGATTGCGGACATTACCCTGCAGCAAGTGCTGACCCGCCCGGACGAATTCGACGTGATCGCCACCATGAACCTCAATGGCGACTACCTATCGGATGCCTTGGCGGCGCAGGTGGGCGGCATCGGCATCGCGCCGGGCGGCAATATCAATTACACAACCGGCCACGCCGTGTTCGAGGCCACACACGGCACTGCGCCGAAGTACGCGGATCTCGACAAGGTCAATCCCGGATCGGTCATTCTGTCGGGAGAGATGATGTTCAGGTATATGGGCTGGCTCGAAGCGGCGGACGCCATCATCGGCGCCATGGACAAGTCGATCGGGCAAAAAACCGTGACCTATGATTTCGCGCGGCTCATGCCGGGCGCGACCGAGGTCAAATGCAGCGAATTCGGCGATATCCTGATTCGAAATCTCTAGCGGCAATCAGCGGGCGGCGCCGGCCAGCTTCAGAGGCTTGGGCGACGCCACCGAGCGCTGCTTCAAAATGTCGAACGCCGCGATTCGATACGCCTCGGTCATGGTCGGAAAGTTGAAAATCTGCTCGATGAAGAAATCGGCGCTGGCACCGGTGGCGATCGCCGCCTGGCCCAAGTGAACGAGTTCCGTGGCGCCCTCCCCCAAAACCTGAACGCCCAAAACCCGCGCGCTGCCGGGCTCGCAGAGCAGGGTGAGGAATCCTGTGGGTTCCCCTGCGATATGGGCGCGCGCCACCTCGGCGAAATTGGCGTGGCCGACGATCACGTCGATCTTTTTCGCCGCAGCCTCGGTGCGCGACAGTCCGACGCAGGCAATCTCCGGGATGGTGTACACGCCGCTCGGCACCAGGCTCGTCAACGCGGGCGGCGGCAATCCCAAGGCGGCCAGCGCTGCGCGCCGGCCCTGATCTGCCGCGGCGCAGGCCAGCGCGGGCGGCCCGATGGCATCGCCTGCGGCGAACAGGCCGGGAATATTGGTCTCAAAGCGCTCGTTCACGTCTACGGTGCCGCGCGAGCTCAAGCCCAAGCCCAATCGATCGAGTCCGATGCCCTCGAGGTTGGCGACGCGGCCGAAGGCCGCAAACACGATGTCAGAGGCCAGAGTCTCGCCGCCGCGCAATTGCACTTCGACCTGCGAGAATCCGTCGAAGCGCGCGCCGCTGACCTCGGAGCCGCCGCAGTACTCGCCACCCATGGCACGAAACGCCGCGAGGAATCCCGTGCGCAGCGCCGGATCGAGAAACCCCAACGGCTCCGCTGCCTTGTCGAGCATGGTCACCGTGCAGCCCAAGGCCGCGAATATCGAGGCGTATTCGCAGGCGATGACGCCGCTGCCGAGCACCAGCATGGAGCGCGGTATGTAGGGCAGGCTCAAGATGGAATCGCTGTCGACGATGTGCTCGTGATCCACCTCGATGGCGGCAACATGCCGCGGCCTCGACCCGGTGGCGAGCACGACCTTGGGGGCGTGCAGCAGCTGGCGAGAACCGTCAAGATGTTGAACCTCGATGCGATGGGCATCCAAAAAAACGCCCTTGCCGCGGATCAACTCGACGCCGTTGCGCTTGAGCTGCGCGTGCAGAAATTTATCCTGCGCTTCTATCACCACATCGACGCCGTGCAGCAGCGCCGACAACGGCGCATCGCCGCGCAGCTCGACTGCCAGAGAGCTCGCGCTGCCCTGCATTCGCCGGTACCTGAGCGCCTGCTCACGCAGCGCCTTGCTGGGGATGGTGCCGGACAGCAGGCACGAGCCGCCGACCAGCGTCTCGCGCTCGACGATACAGGCGCGAAAACCGGCTTTTGCCGCTTGAATCGCGGCCTTCTGGCCGGCGGGACCCGACCCGAGACAGACGAGATCGAAATCCGAGGATTGCATCTTAAAGGCCCGCGAGACTGCGCACGTGATCGCGCTTGGCGAGCATGAGGCGCCGGTCGTCCGGAAAAACGCCGAGTTGCTCGAACACCGCATCGTCGAGCACCACCTGCTCGTCGAGAAGCTGCGGATGCAGGGTGTGCGTGGCGAAGAGATGCGCAGCATGCACCGTGCCCGCCAAATCGCTATGGCCGGACTTGCGGTAGTCGCGCCAATCGCTGGCCGCATCCTGCACATCGTCGGGCAGACGCCACGTGCTCATCAGCAATCGGCCGAAACGCGGCTCGAATTCGACCACGAGATCGGAAAATGTCTTGGCGTCCATTACGGTGCGCTGCTGGCTTTCGAAACCGGAAAGGATTTTCAGCGCCAGTGCGGCGCCGGTCCGATGCATCAATGCCGCGAGAAAGGCGCTCTCCACATGCTTGCGCCGTTCGCGGGCAATCTCCTTGCCCCACAATCCGGCCAGCCACGCCTCGCGCCACAATTCTTCGGATTCAGGTTCATGGCCGGGAGCCGTGAACACTTCGCCGCGCAGCATGACCGCCATGGCGATGTTGCGCACTTCGGCCACCCCGAGCCAGGATACCGCCTGCTGCAAGGAAACGATGGGAGCGCGCGGCCGGAGCGCCGGCGAGTTCGCCACGCGCATCAGTTCACCGGCGAGCGCGGCGTCGGATTGAATCAGGCGCGCAAGCTGCGATGCGTCGGTGGCCTGTTGAGCGGTGAGCTCGGCCAGCTGCGCGCACACGCGCGGCATGGGCGCAATGTTTTGCGGGCCTGCCAAGGATTCGCTCAAGAAAGCATGCGCCGCCGAGGGCTGCAGAGGGGAAACGACCACCGGGGATTGCAGACTCACTTCTTGGCACCTGTCACGACGTTCTTGTCGACCTCATATAGATCGGCAAATGCGTGCAATGCTTGAATCAGCGGCGGATTATGTTAAACGCATATGTAAAATCAATATGCTAAACGAAGGCTCGCTGCAAACCTTGCGAGAGGTCCTCCTTCAGATCGTCCGCATCCTCCAAGCCGATCGACAGGCGCACCGTGCCTTTTCCCACCAGCGACTGCGCCCGCTGTTCGGCGGTGTATTCGCCGCCGTGCAAAAGCTGCGGCGGCATCACCAGTGATTCGGTGGAGCCCACGCTCGCCGCAATGGAAAACAATTCCAAGCACTCCGCGAAGCGGCCGGCTTCCTTGAAACCGCCGTCCAACTCGATGCTCACGATGGTGCCGAAGTCCTTCATCTGCTTGCGCGCCAGGGCATGCTGCGGATGGCCCGCAAGGCCTGGATAGTGCACTCGGTTTACGCGCGGATGCTGCTTTAAGAATTCAGCAACGCTGAGCGCATTGGCGCACTGCCGCTCGTAGCGCAGGAAATAAGTACGCATGCCGCGTTGAATCAACCACGCCGCATGCGGATCGAGTGTGGGACCCATCGATGCGATGTCCTTGCGCATGGCCGTGATGAGTTCGCGGCGCGCGATGATGGCGCCGCCCATGACATCGCCATGCCCCGAGGCGTACTTGGTCAGGCTGTGAAGGTAGATATCGATGTCGTAGGCGCCGTGATTGTGAAAACCGGCAAAGGTGTTGTCGAGCACGGTCAGGCACCCGGCCGCCCTGGCATGCCGGGTCAAATGCTCGATATCGGCTATCTTGGTCACGGGATTGGTGGGGCTTTCGAAAATCACCAGGCGCGTCGGTTTCTCCGCGAGCAGCTTCTCGATACCGGCGAGATCCTCGATGGACAGCATGGTGTGCGTCACGGCGAACTTGGCGAGCAAATGCTGCACGATGTAGCGCGTGGGTCCGTACGACTCGACGAACAACAGCACATGATCGCCCGCCTTGCACAGCGCCAGCAGGCTGGCGGCGATGGTCGCCACGCCCGAACCGGTCAGCAGGCAATCGTCCCTGCCCTGCAACTCGCTCAATAAACGCTGCAGTTGCATCAGCGTGGGATTCGAGTTGCGCGAGTAAAAGAAACCCTCCCGCTCGCCGCGCTGATAGCGCAAGGTTTCATTCGTGTCGTCGAACGAGAACTTCACCGATTGATGGATGGGCGCCACCAGCGGCCGGTTGTCGGAAGGCACGGCGACGGCGGGCGGATGATTCACCAACGTCGTATTTTTCATGGTCGACACGATAGTCGATTTGAAGACTTACGGCGACAGATAGCGATCCAGTTCGGCGTTGATGGCGGCGGTCGAGTCGAACAGCGGTTCGGCGTCTTGCGCCGCCAGGCCGAGGTCGCGATAGCCCTGATCGAGCACCAGCAATTCCCGCGTCAGCATGGCCGGCTCATGCAGGGTGAAATCCGCGAGCTTGTGCGCAACGTTGACCACGTTGCACTCCCACTGGACGGCGCCGGCCTCCGCGTAGCTGTCCCAGCGTGCCACCACCGCGGGCACCGGCGGCGGCAGCGCCCAGGCAGAGATCACGCGCCGGCCGACTTCTCTATGAAAGGTCTCGATCAGACAATCGTATTCGTTGCCGGCGAGTTGCGTGCCGGCGCGCTCTGCGACCTCGTGAATGGCGCCGAGCGTGACCGCCCTGCCGATGGTGTGCAGCAAACCGCTCAGATAGCACAGCCCCGTTTCCCGTTGGAGCATATGGCTCAAGTGGCGCGACCACAGCGCACTCGCCAAAGAGTGGCGCCACAGGCGGCGCGCTTTGCGATGTTGGCCCTCGACGTGCAGCATCTTGCCCTGCAATGCCACGGTGAACGCAATGTTGGCCACATCGTCGAGTCCCAGCCAGGCAATGGCATGCTGCAACGAAGTAATCGGCATGGACGGGCGCTTGGCCGCCGACGAAGCAATCTTTAGCACATACCGGGTCAGTGCGGAATCGGTGTGGATGATGTCCGCCAGACGATGGGCATCGCCCGAATTTCCGGTGCCGCTTCGCACCACACGCACCGCGACGGTCGGCAGCGTCGGAATCACCAACTCATTGCGCGCAATGTACTGCTCGACCAAGCCCCGCACGGCTTCGAGACTCTCGAGTTCCTCGCACGATTTGACGGATAGTTGCAGCACTTAAGTGGGTAACGGCGGGCGAAACAACGACTTGAGACGGCAACCGAGGCTCGAGATGCACAATACGCCCTTGAATATGCGTAAACTCGCCCGAACATGAACGCCGTCGCAGATTTGGCGGGGACCCGCTACATGTATCATGACCCCATGAACAGCACGCAAAACGGCAGCATCGAACGGGTTCTGGTCTGATGGACGCGACAGCTGAAGTTTGCGATGTGGCGGTGATCGGCGGCGGCCCCGCAGGCAGCACCGCGGCAGCCTTGCTGGCACGCAAGGGGTACAAGGTGATCGCGCTCGAGAAGGCGCACCATCCGCGATTTCACATCGGCGAATCGCTGCTGCCCATGAACCTTCCTGTGTTCGAGCGGCTCGGCGTGCTCGAGAAAGTGCGCGCAATGGGCGTGTTCAAGCCCGGTGCCGACTTCGAGGCGAACAACGAACGCGGCTACAACAACTATGCCTTTGCCCGCGCGATCGGCAACAGCCCCCCGCACGCCTATCAGGTCTGGCGGCAGGACTTCGACAAGATGCTCTACGATCATGCGCGTGACAGCGGCGCCGATGCGCGTGAAGGCCACGAGGTGGTGAAGGTGGAGCAGCCGAGTTCGCGCGATACGCGGCTCGAAGTGCGCGCCGACGACGGCCGCAGCTACAGCATTCAGGCACGCTACCTCGTCGATGCCAGCGGCCGCGACGCATTTTTCTCGTCGAAAAAACAGCTGCGCCGCAAGAACAACGAGCATCAGAGTGCGGCAATATTCGGCCACTTCCGCGGCGCGGAGCGGCGTACGGGCGAGGACGCCGGCAACATCAGTATTTACCGTTTCGACCACGGCTGGATGTGGATGATCCCGTTGCCCGACGGCATCATGAGCATCGGCGCGGTCTGCCGTCCGGAGTATTTGAAACGGCGCAAGGGGCGCACGGTCGAATTCCTGATCGAGACATTGCATCAGAACGCCGGACTGAAGGCGCGCATGCAGCGTGCCGAACTGATCAGCGAGGTGCGCGTCACCGGCAATTATTCCTATGACTCGACGCGGATGGGCGGGCCGGGCTGGGTCCTGGTTGGCGACGCGTTCGCATTCCTCGATCCGGTGTTCTCCTCCGGCGTCTACCTGGCCATGAGCGGCGCGGAACAAGCGGCGGAGGTGGT
>DATHKV010000176.1:0-24851 GCA_035488895.1 Steroidobacteraceae bacterium | reverse complement strand
GAAATCTTTGCGGTCCAGGACATCATTGCCGGGAGGGTTGCCCAAGCCTTGGCCGTGGGTTGGGTCGGAAGCGGGTCATCACGCGGGGCTCCCTACACCGCCGATCCGGAAGCGTACGCACTCTACGCCAGCGGCCGTTTTGCCTGGACGCGGCAGACCGGCCCGAGTCTGTTGCAATCAATCGATTTCTTCGAGCAGGCGATTGCCAGGGACCCGAATTACGCACTGGCCTACTCCGGTCTTGCAGATAGTTTGGCCGTGATAGGAGTAATTGGGATACGCGCTCCAAACGAAGTGTTTCCCAAGGCGCGCCTTGCGGCGGACAAGGCGCTGTCGATCGATCCGAATCTCGCGGCAGCGCATTGTGCACTTGGACACGTCAAGGTGCAGTACGAGCATGATTGGGACGGCGCGGCCCGGGAGTATTCACTCGCCCTGCAGCTCGACTCCTCATTGGCACTGACACACCATCGGCGCGGCCTCCTGCACGCGATGCAGGGAAATATTGATCGCGCCATTGCCGATGCTGAACAGGCACAACAGCTCGACCCGCTTTGGCTCTCACCACGGGTTGCAGCCGCCAATTTCAACTACTACGCGAGACGTTACAGCGAGTCGATCAAGCTCATCGAGCGAGTGCTCGCACTGGACGACCGTTCGGACGGTGCCCGCGGCTCCTTGATTCGCAACCTCATCGCCCAGGGGCAATACCAACGCGCGCTCACCGAGGTCGACAAGCGATTCATCCGGACGCCAGCCAGCGATTCGTTCAGAGCGCAAGCGCTCGCTTTATCCGGGCGACGCGCCGAGGCGCTCACCGAATTGGAACGAGTGCTGGAATTGTCAAAGAAGCGATATGTCTCCCCATACGACATCGCCTTGATCCACGCTGCTTTGCTGGACACTGAAAACGCCTTTCTGTGGCTCGACCGAGCCATCCAGGATCGATCGACGCTGATCAATTTCCTTGCGCAAGATCCGATGTTCGATTCGCTTCACTCAGACCCGCGGTTTGCTTCGCTGGTACAGCGCATTGGAATTTATCATCGGGTACTGCCGGACGCCGAAGCAGAACCGGCCGGCATCCGCGAACTGTAAGCATGGCGATTCAATCCAAACACATCGGTATCGTGGCGTGCAGCGTCGAGGGCGCTGCGCTGTGCCTTCGCGAAATCGCCGCGTATTCGCTCAAACTCATGGGCGAGCACATGCACCCGCAGGTGACGCTCAGCTGCATCGCCATGGGCGAATGGATGCCCGCTTTTAACCGCGGCGACTACGAGGGTGTCGCGGAATTCATGCTGCGCGAAACCGGGATCGTTGCGAAAGCCGGCGCGCAGCTCGCCATCTGTCCCGACAATTCGGCGCACCTGGCATTCAAATATGTCGCGGCAAAGTCACCCATCCCCTGGCTGCACATTGCGGAGGAAGTCGCGAAGGCTGCGGTGCACGGTGGCTACGGGCATGCCGCTTTACTCGGCACCCGCTTCACCATGACCGGCCCTGTGTATCCTGAAATGTTCGAGAAGCACTCCCTGAAGATCAGCACGCCTGCCGAAGTAGACCAGAAGATTGTCGATGACATCATCTTCAAGGAACTCGTCAACGGAATTTTCAGCGAGGCCTCTCGACTTCGCTATAACGAAATCATCTACCGCATGAAGATACGCGGCTGCGATTGCGTGATCCTGGGCTGCACGGAGATTCCTCTGCTCGTCCGGCCGGACGATTGTCCATTGCCCGCACTGGATTCCACGCGCCTTCTCGCCCGTGCTGCGGTTGACGCTGCGTTACACTAGATCGACCGCTTCAGTACGTCGTTTGGGTCAATAAGCGAACGACAATGTCAGCAGCGCGGTTCGACCCGCGCCGGGCACCACATGATTTTCCACGGGTGAGCTGAAGTAGGAATTCGCGAAATAATACTTATTGGTCAAGTTGTAGCCGTTGAGCTGCAACGCCAGAGCGGAATTGATGCGAAACCCCAGCATAGCGTCGTAGGTAACGTAACCCGGTACGTGCGCCGTGTTATCGATGTCGGCGGCACGACGATCGAGATAGTTGACGCCGACGCCCGCCTTGAGGGGGCTGTGGAATTCGTACGTCAGCCACAGGTTGGCTTGATTCGGCGCCGTGTTGAGCAAGGGCGCGCCCACGGAGTTGGCATCGGACGACTTGAGGGTCTCCGAATTAAGATGGGTGTAGCCTGCGGTGATCTCCAACTCGTCGGTCAGGTAGCCGATCGCGTCGGCTTCGAATCCGCGAACGCGTTCCTTGCCGGCGAGAATTTGCGGCGCGGTCGGATTCGTGGGATCTCCGACGCGAGCATTGGTCATGTCCGTCTGGAAGACTCCGGCCTGCAGCGCGAGACGCCCGTTGAGCACCGTCGACTTCACACCCGTCTCGAAAGTCTTATCCTTTTCAGGTCCGAGAGAAGCGGTCTTCGCGCTCAGCGACAAGTTTTCCGCGGACGGATCGTAAGAGGTTCCGTACGAGCCGTAGAGGCTGACGCTCGGTATGGGTTTATAGACCAGCGATGCGCGCGGGCTGCCGATGGTGTCGGTGTGCTCAAAATGCGCGTTCGTGACGGGCTCGTTGAACTCGGCATTGAATCGGTCCACCCGCACGGCGACGGTTGCCTCCCATTGAGGCCCAAAATCGAGAATATCTTCGACCAGCCCGCTGGCGGTCTTGGTGACGGTGTCCGGCGTCTGCGTGACTTGCGTTTGATGGCCGGGAAACGGCTCGAACGGATCGGGGTTCAATACAGGTGTGCCCGGGATCACGTTCAGCTGATTGGCGAAGCGCGTCAGGTCGGCCTCTTCGCGATCGAGTTCAACGCCCACGATCACATGTTGCTGCACCAAACCCGTCGCAAAGCGAAAATGCAAACTCGTATCATTCATCAGCGTGCTCACCGTGCCCTGCACGCTTGGGCGATCCCGGAAAGTCAGCACGGTGTCCAGCGGGGTCCCCGGCGGAGGCGGACTCGCGCCGTAATGCGCTGCAGTTTCGCGGCTGTCAAAGAAATAATTGCCCGCGCGCGCCGTATCGGTGAGCCAAAAATTGTCGTTGAACATGGACTTGAAAATTGCCGTGCCGACATCGACTCGGGAGCGCGTGCGATCATCGGAGGGCAAGCCATAGTAAGTGTTGCGCGGAACCGGGACCGGTTTGCCGAAGGCGAACGGAATGCCGTAATCCGGAATGTCGTTCTGTTCCTGGTGCAGGTATTCCAACGTCAGCGTCGTCGGCTTGCCGAGACCGAACGAGAGTGAGGGCGCCACGCCCCAGCGGCGATTGTCGACAAAATCGCGATCCGCCACCTCTGACTTGTGCCCCATGGCGTTGACCCGAAAGGCGGAACTATCCCCAAAGGCATAGTTCACATCGGCCGTGCCCCGCAGTTCGCTGTTCGTGCCGCCAACGACGGTGCCACGCACGAAATTATCCAGCTGCGGTGCTTTACTGACTTGATTGACGACGCCGCCTGTCGAGCCGCGTCCAAACAAAGTTGATGCAGGTCCTTTGTACACTTCGACGGCATCGAGATTGAAACTGTCACGGGTATAAAACCCCGTATCCCGCAACCCATCCAGAAAGAAATCGTCGCTGGCCGCGAATCCCCGCAGGTTGATATTATCCCCGTGGGTACCGCCCTCGCCTGCGTTCAGCGTAATGCCCGGCACGTTTTTGAGCGCGTCTTGCAGATTGTTGACTGCCTGTTCCGACAAAACTTGCTGCGGAATCACCGTGACGTTTTGCGGCGTGTCTTGGAGCGAACTGCCCAGTTCGTTGATTGACGGGTGGCCGGTGACGACGATTTCTTTGAGGTCGTCGGTGGCGCCTTCCGGAGCGCCTTCCGCAGTGGTCGCGCCATGCGCGCCGAAGGAAGATGCCAGGCAGACGATCGAGCCCACTCCTGCTTGCGTAGGAGTAATTCGTCGCGGCGGTTTCATTTGACTCATTGCAGACCTTAATGGAAATACGAATAGTTCGCATTCGCAATGTAAGGTCGCGCCCAATGATTGTCAATCATGACGTCCTCAGCGCGGAGTTTTACTTCTTCTTCGCAGCCCTTTGCGCGAGCACAGCGGAGTTGGCCGCTTGAATCCGCTTGGTAATATGCTGCTAAATTGAGCCCATGAACGTCATGCGCTGGTTGCTGGATTCGGATCCGGCCATTCGATGGCAGGCCATGCGCGATCTCACCGATTCGGATGAAAAGGCGGTCGCTGCCGAACGCGCGCGAGTGACCACCGAGGGATGGGGAGCCCGGCTCTTGGCGTGTCAATCTCCGCGCGGTTATTGGGGCGGCCGTGATGATCCGGGCTGGATGACGACGGTTTGGTGCCTTGCGCTGCTCAAGGAACTCGGCGCCGACCCCGAAAGCAAAGAAGTGCGTCGCGCCATCAGCCGGGTGCGAAAGCACATCACGTGGGACAGATTCCCGGGATGCGGACCTTACTTCGATGGTGAAACGGAGCCCTGTCTCAATGGGGCAATCCTGGCCAGCGGCGCCTATTTTGGCGAGCCCAGTAAACACCTGCTCAACCGTCTTCTCCGTGAGCAACTCGAGGATGGCGGTTGGAATTGCGAGGCGCCAAAGAGCACGCGTTCGTCGTTCCATTCAACGATTTGTGTCCTTGAGGGGCTGTTGGAATACGAAAAGGCATGCGGTCCCTCGACCGCCCTCAGCAAGGCTCGGACCCGGGCTGAAAACTATCTGCTTTCGCGCCGCATGCTGCGCTCGTTGAGCTCCGGCGAGGTCATCAATCGACGCTGGATGCGCTTCGCCTTTCCCACCCGGTGCTGGTATGACGTGCTGAGGGGCTTGGATTACCTGCGGCGGGCCGGCGTCAAGCCGGATAAACGAGCCGCCGAGGCGATCGAGGTGGTGACCAAGCGGCGGCATCAAAACGGACTGTGGCCGCTCAACTACGCCCATGCGCACCTGATTCCGTTCGAAATGGAACCCGGTGTGGGCCGCGCCAGCCATTGGAACACGCTGCGTGCCCTGCGAGTACTTAACTGGTACCGGCATTGACCGGTCGCAATCGGGCGACATCCGAAGCGCGACATCCGCAGAAGCGTGAAATAGCCTATGACTCGCGGGTCGTGCGTAAGGTACGCTGTTTTTACGCTTGCCAAGCTTAGGAGCCTCGATTGAAGACCTTCCTCTTGCTGATATTGCTCGGCCTATCGGGATGCAGCTGGTTTCACCGCGCCAAGCCTGTACCGGATTCGCCTCAGCTTGTTGTGACCGGTGCTCCTGCCGGGTCCGACGTGTTTGTCGACGATGTTAAAAACGGTCAAACCGCGGAAGTGAACGGCAAACCACAGGTTTTGAGCGTAGCTGCGGGTGCACATGTGGTGGAAATCCGCGCGGGCAGCACCGTGATCTATCGGGAGCAAACCTACGTCGGCAGCGGACAGACGCGCCTCATCAAAGTGTTGTCGGGGAAGAGCCGCGACTAGCGGCTGAACCTACCCTTGGCTGGCTTGTTCGGGGGATGTACACGGCCCTTGCATCGCTGAAATCCATTCCTCGATCAAGCCAACGCCCTCGCGGTGGGTGGTCGAGCGGCCCTGCTCCGGCATCATGACCCCAGGCTCACTCGATCGCATACGAAACGGCAGGATCGAGTCCTGCGGTTTCCCTGGAACGAGATCAAAAAAGTGATCTCCGGTGCCGCGGCCGGCGGCAACCGGCGGCTTGCAAAGGCCGAGGTAGCGATCGGCATTTGCGAAGATCGATAAATCCAATGCCGTGGTGTTTGCGGGCCCTTTCGGGTTATGGCAATGGCCGCAGTTGATGTCCAGGTATGCCCGGGCACGCGCATCGAGCGGCTGATGAGCGTCGCGCCAGTCGGCATTTTTTGGCGCGTGCGCGTCATCAGTCATGCCGGAGAGATAGCCGATCTTAGTCCAATGACTTAGCTGATTCTCGCTGCCCGAGTCATACGCGTAGACACGATTAAGGTGCCGCGCCTTGGTGCCGATGGGCGCGATCTGCTTGGTTTTCAGATCCACGACATGACACCCCGCGCACTGGTTTTCGTTGGGAACCACATAGGTGAAGGACTCGCGCGCGTCATCCTCCGATACCAACTCGAGCGACTTCGCATCCCCGGTGCGCGCCAGATTCGCATCGGTCTGTGCGGAATTCCACACATAAGGAAATGCCTGCCAGCCGCCCTCGCGGCGCACCAGCAGGCGGGTTTCCACGAGTCTTGCATTCGCCAATTTGATCGGGCCGCTCGGCTGCGAATCCGAGCGCGCCACTGAATTTGAACTCCGCGGACCTTTGGGCAATGGATAGTAGAACGTTTTGGAAATAATCGTGCCGACCGGAAAGTCGAAGCTTGCGTCGGCGTCATAGCGGGCGGCCGCGCCCGGCGGCATCCATACGGTGCGCAGCTTGTGCGCGTAATCGCTGAAGAGCGGAGTGTTCAAATCGTACGGAACGACCCCGACGTTCAGCGCAAGTTTACCGCCATCGGCATACACCACGTGCCAATCGCTTAGTTTGGGAGGTCTGCCGTCGGGAAAGAAATGCACAGGGTCCTTGGCACGAGTGCACGCGACGAGCGCGAGCGCGCCGAGGCAAGTACAAAGGCGCAGCACCCAGCGGGGGCGATCTAGCATCGCACTAGCCTTTCAGCTGTGCGGTAAATCGATCGCTGCGAGCCTGGGCAACTCGCATTGAAAGGGAGTCTTTTCGACCTTGGGATTTTTGTACTTATGCGGACCATCGGCATTCAGAACTTCGGTTTCGCCATTCTGCACGCAGATCCGGTCGCCGGCGGGCGGCATGCCATTGACCAGCGTTGCCGCATCCAGATAGCCATCCCATAGCACATCCGGAAAATGGCCATTGATTCCAAACATCGCCACCTTGAGTGTCTTCAATTCCATGCCGTCGGGTGAATCGCCGCCGCCCTTGAAGCGGTTGCCATAAACAAAAATAGACCGCGGATAGGGATCGTACTTCGGGTCGACACCCTTGGTGTTGTAGTAGTTGGTCGAGTAATAGCTGGAAATGATCAGGTTTGCCGTCTTATTGCCGGCAATATCATTGTCAAAAATCTCCACCTTGGGGTTCGAATTCACCACGACGCCGGAGCCCGCCGGCACGCTGGCCACAGCCGCACCCTTGGCCGCGAAATTAGCGAGGTTGTTGTCGACCGAGGTGTTTTTGAAGACTCGCGTCGAATGGCCGGGCTGCGCGAGGTTCGGCATGTTGAACACCAATATGCCGCCGGTGTTGCCGGTTGCCGTGTTCTCGTAGACGTCGGCACCGATGGTGTTTTCGATTTCGATTCCGGCGACATTTTTCTCCGCGCGATTGCGCCGCACGATCACGTTTTGCGATTGACCGACATAAATACCTGCGTCGGAAGCGCCGATCGACGCGGAGTCTTCGATCAATACGTTCTTGCTCTTGACCGGATAAATGCCGTAGGCGCCATTCGTGGTCTTGGGGCCCCCGGTCCATTCCACGCGCACATCGCGGACCGTGATGTTCTCGCCGTCATTGATCTTGAGTCCGTCGCCCTTGCTGTCCTCGATGGCCAGATGTTCGATGGTGAAGTCGCTGGCATACACCAACATGCCTTCGGGGCCCGATATCTCGTTCTTGAATGAAAGGATGCTCTTTTGCGAGCCGGCGCCCCGGATCGTCACGCCGTTCGCGCGCAGGGTAAGAACGCGGTCGAGCGCGTGCTTGCCGGCGGGAATTTCGATCACGGTGCCCTCCTTGGCATCGAGGAATTGTTCCTGCAGCTTCTGCTGGAATGCCGCATCCTCCGCCGACAGGGGCGGCGGTGCATCCCCCTTCCCTCCGCAACCAGCCGCAACAGCGCACACAACGAGGGCCGCAAGCTTACGCATATTGTTTTCCTAATTCGCGCCAATTTGCACTGGCTTAGAGAATACCATGGGGTCCGGCCCCGAAGAACAAACACCAGCCGAGGTACTCAAATGATTGCACCCGCGCAGATATTCCTCGCGGCCAACAGCATCGCAATGCTGTGCTGGGCCGCCCTGGCGATTTGCCTATTCGCGCCTCGCTTACAGCTCTGGATACCACGGTTCACCGGCTTCGTCGTCCCGGTACTATTCGCCGTGGTTTACATAGCCTGTATTGGGAAGGGATTTGCCGAGAGCCGGGACGGCGGTTTCGGCTCCATCGGCGGCGTGCGCGCGTTGTTCGGCAATGACTCGGCACTCGTCGCGGGCTGGTTGCACTATCTGGCATTCGACCTGTTTGTGGGCACCTGGATTGTGCGGCGAGGCATAAGGGAGCGCTTGAATCCTGTCTTGCTGTTGCTCTGTCTACCGTTTACGTTTTTGTTCGGTCCGGTGGGATTCTTGCTGTATTGGGTCGAACGGACTGTATTTGCGCGACGCAGCGCGGGAGAATCGGCATGAGTGAGCTGTCCTGGGAAACTGGCCGGCACGGAATCGCGTCCGAGTTCATGCGTCGGCAGCCAACCTTGGCAGCCTACGGTGCGCTGCTGCTCGCGCTGACGCCGTTCATGCTGGTCATGCAGCTGTTCGATCTTCGCACCTTCGACGGCGTCGACGTGTGGGCCAAGCCCACGAAATTCGTGGTCTCCGTGGCCGTGTTCGCGCTGACGACCGCCTGGTTCTTTGGGTATGTGCGGCCCGAGCGCCGTGGCGTGCCGAGCTTGCGCGCCTGCGTCGGGGTGATCATCGCGGCCGGCAGCTTCGAAATCATTTACATCTCCTGGCAAGCGGGTCACGGCCTGGCTTCGCACTTCAATCACTCGACTGTGTTTTTCGAGATCATGTACGGTTTGATGGGCCTGGGCGCGGTACTTCTGGTCGCCAGCACCCTGCCGCTGGCGTGGCAGATATGGCGTCGGCCGGCGCCGGGCTTGCGACCGGAGTTTGTTGCGGCGGTGGTGATCGGTCTCGTGCTGTGTTGCGCCTTGGGCGGCGGATTCGGCATCTACATGTCGAAGCAATACGGTCATGCCGTCGGCCTGGCCGAAGGCCATGCACCGATTTTTGGTTGGAACCGAGCGGGCGGCGATCTTCGAATCGCGCACTTTCTGGGAATCCATGCGCAGCAGGCCATACCCCTACTCGGTGTATTTATCGGTCACCTCTCCGCGCGGCTTCGATGGCCGGCATTGATTGGCGGATCGCTGGCGTATGTCCTGTTGGCCGTCGCGCTGTTCATCCAAGCAATTGAAGGACGACCACTGCTGCCTGGTTGGTTTTAGCCCGCCGCACAAGCGTCGGTGAAAAGCGACGCTGGTTACGTAGAACATCCGCGCGACGGAGATTTCGCACGTAATGCACGGTTATGCAAGGGAAGGATCACGCGAAGTGCGGGCTTTTTCTGACATACACACGGCTGTGACGACACCATAGTAACTGCCAACGCGGGATCAGCAATTTAAGGCAGCAATGGTCGGTCTTGACTCAAAGGGCTAGAAAGAAAATGTCGTCGAACCCTGCGATTCCCGGGAGCTCGGAGTTTGTTCGCTCGCACGATTCATCGAACACGGCGTACGTCCTCCACAAATGCCTGTACGCCCGAGTGACCGGTCAATTCAACGATGATCAGTTTGTCGATGCCATCCGCGGAACGTGCACGGAACAGGAGTTCATCGATGCCGTCTCGAAGCAGCTGCGTGCCGCACCGGAATCCACACCCAGCGTCATGGGACTGATCAATCGGCTCTACAAGCGCGGCGAGATCTCGCTCGGCATCGTCAGAGCGTTGGAAGCCAGGATCTCCAGGGGAGAACCTCGCAATACCAATGAGGACGTTGCGATCGACTTGAGACCGGACGGTGAGCGCAGAAATCTTCTGGTGGGAGGCCCCGCCCCCCCGCTTATCGAGCCCGGCCGGGTGTTGCGCGACCGCTATGTGATCGAACAGCGCTTGGGGTACGGCGGCAAGGGAACCGTGTTCCGGGCCTTGGACCGCTACCGCAGCAGTTTGCCGCTATCCCAGCGTTATGTTGCATTGAAAGTTCTGCATGACTGTTCAGGGTCTCGCGACAACGTGCGTTGCGAGCTGCAATGCGCGCAAATGCTGACGCATCCGAATATCGTCAGAGTCTTCGACTTCGACCGGGATGGCGACCTCGATTTCTTCACGATGGAATTGCTGGAAGGCGAGCTGCTGAGCAGTCTCATGGCGCGATTTCACCCCCTGCCGATGGCGCGCGCCCACGCCTGGACCATCATCGGACAAATCGCATCCGGCCTGGCGCAGGCGCACCTGCACCAGATCGTTCATGCGGATCTGAAGCCCCAAAACATCATGATTACCAATGCGGGCGAGGTGCGGATACTCGATTTCGGTGCCTCTCGATCGCTCGCGAGCCAGGGTCATGCGCAGCCCGGTTCGCGCGCGGCATCATCCGTCACGTCGGCCTACGCCTGCTGCGAACTCTTGGACGGCCGTGCGCCGGACCCGCGAGATGATCTGTACGCGCTGGCGTGCATTGCGCACGAGTTGCTCACCGGTGAACACCCCTTTCAGCGCCGACGCGCCAACGATGCGCGCGATTTTGGCGTGGTGCCGGTGCGGCCGACGGGGTTGAGCCGGCGCCAGTGGCTGGTCCTGTCGAAGTCCTTGTCTTGGCACCGCGCAGGCAGGTCAATGTCGGTGCAGGATTGGTACAAGGGGCTGCAACCGCGTCGCCAGGCGCAGCGCCTGCCGGCGATCGGCAATCTGACGCCCGCACCGGTCAAGGCGCAGCGGGCACCGACCTTCAGGGCGTCCGCGGTTCTCACCCTCCTGATCATCACGGCCGCAATTTGGATGCTCTTTGTTCGAATGGCGCCCGGCGGGAAGGTAAGCAGCGCACCGCTCTCCAAGGCCACGAGCGAGCAGACGGCGAGGACAACTCTTGCGGCACCGGTGCCCGCGGCTCCCCTTGAACCACGCGGGCAGCAACAATCCTCCACTTCGGCGATGTCTCCCGTGGACAGCACCGTGGCGCTGTCGCCAAGTGCCTATCAAGTCCAGCCGGGGCAGCACTTTGCGGAGATTCGTTTTCACCGGCCTGCGAACTGGCGCGGTGACAAGCCGCTGGTGTGGTGGACGGAGGCAGCATCGGCCAAGCCCGGTGTCGACTATGTGCAGCAGTCGAAAGTCGAGAAGGCCTTTCCAAAGGGCAAGAACTCGATGACCTTTTTCGTGAAACTGCTGCCTCGGGCAGCAAGACATCGGCCCGAAGTGTTCTATGTAGCCGTTGCTGACCCGGCGGAGCGCGGGGCGGATCATATTCAGCACACGGCAATTCGGCTCCCGGAGACTTGAAGTAGCCGAACCCTGCAATAATGTTATATTTCAGTATTTTATAACATTTATTTCTTGTGGAATCGACATTGACCGGCGCATCTGAGCGATCAGTCATGTGCCGACCGACGAGCTCTGATAAGGTTCGCTCTGCTAAAGCAATGAGTGCTTTGGGAAAACGCTGTGAGAGTGAGCTCAGAAAACCAGACGTTGATCCTGGCCGGCGAGGCGGTTCCGCGGCGACCCGTGCTGCGCCCGCTTACCATCGTCGCCACCCCCGCGGATGTGACGTTGCTTTTGGCACATGGCGATGAGGTGTCGGGGAGTTCTGACGGCGCCTTGCTCCAGCCCGCTCCCGCTTTCTCGTTCCAACAGAACATCTCGTACGGCGCCGCCGGCGCCTATGCCCGCACCCAAGCGCTGGCGGCCGGCAACTCTAGAACGGCGATTATCGACACTTACGCTTAGGCCGTGCCGGAGCCGATTGACCTCCTGAGTCCCAACTTGCCGGCAGCGCTTGCGCGTGTGGCAATGCCCGTGATCGATGCGTCAAACGGAACGCTGCAAGGCTACGGGCGCTTGGTCGCCGACCCCGCGGACTGCCAAATAGAAATCGTGCGTTGGCCGGCACAAGGTACACGCCCGATCGATGCGGATACGGGCGATCAGGGTGGTACGACCGAGGGCGTGTTCACCAGTGAATGGCGCGGCGATGTGCTCTACGGCCGTAATGAAGCCGTGGATGGGCACTACGTTCTTGCCTATGCATGCCCTCCGGAAATCGCGAACACCGAGCACCGCAATCCGCCGCGCAGAATGCTGCTCTGGCATGCCAACTACCATCCTGATGGCGGGCAATTGTTCTTCCCGATCGACCGCGTACCGTTCTATGTTCCCCTGGCCCTCGGAGGCGACGACGTCACACCCCAACGATTCGTCTGCTTTCGCTTTGACGGCACGCAGGGCCTGTATATACACCCCAACATTTGGCACGACGGTGTTTTTACGCTGTGCGGAACACAACGCTTCTTCGATCAGCAAGGCGCCGTGCACGCACGTGTGTCGGTGGACTTTGCGAGAGAATTTGGGTGCCTGTTGGAGGCGGAGATCACGTGAGGCCGCGCCAGTCAAAGCGGAAGATCGGCCCGTTCCATTGTGCATTTTGCAGGTCCAGCTCCTGAATGTTTGAGGCTCTGCCCGAACGGAGCATGGATTTGCGCCAGAACTCCCGTGCTCGCGCGTTCTTGCGCGTCACGGCCACTTCCCATGAGCCGGGATGCAACGAAAAAATGGCTTCGGCGGCGAACTGGGCCACCCCGCGGCCACGGTGTTTTCTTGAAACAAAGAACTCGCCCATATTTCGATTTGCGGCCAACCCCGAGTGGGTCGCATCGTTGACCAGGGAAAAGCCGGCGAGGACGCCTCGACACCAGATGAACAACGCCGACCAGGTTGGCCGAGACCAGTATTCATCCAAGGGGTAAGGGTCAAACAGGCCTTCCGCGTTCAAATCGCCCCGCGCCGTCCCGCCCCAGAATTCTGAGAAATCATGGGTGTACAGCTGCATCAGGTTTTGAATGATGGACGCCTGCGCCCGCGCTGCGTTTGTCACGGCCACCGAAGCTCTGTCTTCCATCATTGCGCTCACGACTGTAGGACTCTGACCGACGGACGCTATGGGGTCGGCCCACTATACCGCGCGCACGCCGGCGCGCATGCTGACTTCCCAGAATGCGCGCCGGCGCAAAGGAATGACCATGAAACTTGTCATGACGATTCTGCTCGCGGCATGCGTAACCGGATGCCTGGGTAACGGCGGCAATATTCCTCACGAAGACAGCGCGGGATCCACACCTCACAATGAGGGTGCGCCCCTGTGCCGCGACGGAACCCCGCCACCCTGCGTGATTCGGAATTAGGTGCAAAAGCTTAAGGTGCGACCAAAATCGCCCGCGCCTTGACGGCCTTCTTGACCACCCCCAGGGAACCTCCTACGCCCACGCTGATCGACGCATTGTGCGTATAGGTTTGGGATCCGACACCGCTACCCACCGAAACCGGATCCGAGTCCGAAAAATCCTCGAGAAGCAGCCCGTTTGCGCCCAGTTGCGCGGCTTGCCCGCGCATGGATTCGATCATCCGCGCAATGGCCCTCTCGCCACCGGCCGTTGAGACGCTCCTTCGTGAGGCGCCCAGCACGGCGATTTCCTCAAACCTCGGCGGCGCCATCGTATACACCCTGACTTCGGCCGGCGTGATGGCCGGGCGAGGCACGCCGGTCAGCATCTGCGACGAGGAAGCACACGCAGCGATGCCGAGGCACAGCGGGATTGCCAACAGCGTGCGCGCGATCACGTGCGCTCGGGCCCCCGAACCATGACGCCGCTTATTTGGGCGGCGTGCCGGCCGGCGGGCTCGGAACAGTCGGCGCAACATCGGCCTTGGTGATCCTCTTGGTGAATCGCCAGCCGTCCTTGGTTTTGATCAGACTGTCCGTGTAGGTGCCCGTCGTCAAAATGGTCGCGGGCTTGGTGCTGAAATCCACCAACATCAGGTAAACGAAGGCGCTCGCTTCCCTCGAGTCTCCGGTGACCTGCAGATTGTTATTCCAATGCTTGCGCGTCGCTCCGTTGAGTTTCTCACGCCACATCTTGACGAAACCGACCAGCGCGTCGTGGCCCACCATCGTGTTGAACGCGCCGTCCGGAGTAAACGTCGCGGCCCAGCCTTCAGCGTCGCCGTTGTCGATGGCGATGTTGTACCGGGCATAAAGCTGTTGAATCTCAAAATAATCCTGCGCGGAGAGCGGGCTTGCGGCTGCGCAAGTTCCCGCAAACACGACGCCGGCCGCAACTGCAGATAACCATAACTTTTTCACGATGATTCCTTTTTTACTTGGCGGGATTGATCAGCGCTTGATATGTCAAAGCGCGGGACAGGTTCTCAACATCCGGGGCACCCGGCGCCATCAGCCAGCGCTGTATGATGCCGACGAAAACCACATCGTTGGTCGGGTCGATCCAGAACCAGGTGCCCGCCACGCCGTCCCAGAGAAAGGTGCCTTTGCCGGCGGTGCTGCCGAGTTTCAGCGGATCCTCGAGTATGGCAAAGTCATAGCCGAAGCCGAGACCCGGCTGCATCTGGTACAGCCCGATGCCGAACTTTCTGGCGTTCTTGACCTCGTCCGAGACGTGATTGGTGCGCATGAGCTCGATGGAACTCGGCGCAACGAGCCGCACGCCGTTCAACTCGCCGCCGTTCAATACCATCTGCGCGAAACGCAAATAGTCGCCCGCGGTGGAGTACAAGCCGCCGCCGCCCGAAGGCATTCCGGGCGGCTGGCTGACGCCGGGATCCTTCGGCATTACGCTCGCAGCCGTGGCGTCGCCCTGATAAATGCTCGCCACGCGACCGAGTTTCTCCGCGGGAACGAAGAATCCGGTGTCCTTCATGCCGAGCGGCAGGAAAATCCGCTCGCGCAGGAAATCAGCAAAGGGTTTGCCGGAAAGTTTTTCGACCAAGTAGCCCTGGATGTCCACCGAAACGCTGTAGACCCAGCCTTCTCCGGGCTGGTAGAGCAAGGGCAACTTGGCCACGCGGTCAATGAATTCCTGCAGCGTCGCTGAGTTCAGAAGCTGCGCCTCCACATACATCTTGTCGACGGGTGTGCTGCCGAAGAAGCCGTAGGTAAATCCGGCGCTATGCGACATCAGCTCGCCCATGGTCGGCGCGTGCGCGGGCTTGTCCAGAGTGGGTTTACCGTCCTTGTCGACGCCCGAATATACCTTCAGATCCCGGAATTCCGGAATGTAGCGCGCGATGGGATCACTCGGTTTCCATTTTCCCTCTTCGTACAACATCATCATGGCGATGCCGGTGATCGGCTTGGTCATGGAAAAGATGCGGACGATGCTGTCCTTCTGCATCGGCTTCTGGCCCGCCACGTCCGCGTAGCCGTAGGCCTTCTCCTCCACGATCTTGCCGTGGCGCGCGAGAACGGTGACCACGCCGGCGAGC
Organism: Steroidobacteraceae bacterium; assembly: GCA_035488895.1. Taxonomy (GTDB): domain Bacteria; phylum Pseudomonadota; class Gammaproteobacteria; order Steroidobacterales; family Steroidobacteraceae; genus Bog-1198. The sequence continues at coordinate 9,544 of DATHKV010000176.1, read as the reverse complement.
TTCCCGGCATCGACCAGCTCCTTCATCGCACCGTCGAGGCGCGACAGGCGCTCCGCCGAGAATCCCACCAGCTCAGGCTTGGTTTCCGGAAATTCACCGGTCGCGGCGGCGCGCTGTTGCTTTGCCGCCTGCGCGCCGGCTTGACTCGTCATGACCAGCAGCATCAGCGATGCCGCGCCTAGAACACGTCGAATGAGCATCTGAATCCCCCCTTTTTTGTCCGCGCTTAGATCATACCTTGGGGGGCAGGTTATTTCGCATTCGTCTAGAATGGGGACAAGGCCCCCCCGTTCGAGGCCAAGAGACGACCACCGGGATGTGATGACAGACTCAGCCAACCAAAGCGCCACGACGGACAGAGCCGCGCTGCTCAATCAGCTGCGCATCGATCGCAGCGAACCGCCCCCCTCGGGCGGCAGTGCGAAGTGGTGGGCGACGGCCATCGCGGTGATTCTCATCGGCGCCTCCGCAATTTGGTATCTGATGCGCCCCACCGGCGTGCCGATCACCACCGCGGTGGCGCAAAGCGTCTCGGCGGGCGGCTCGGCAGCCGCCGGCGGTACGTCCTTGCTCGACGCCTCGGGCTATATCGTGGCGCGGCGGCGCGCCACCGTGTCTTCCAAAGTGACGGGAAAAGTCGTCAAGGTCATGCTCGAGGAGGGGCAGCGGGTCGAAGCCGGCCAGGTCATCGCACTCTTGGATGACGCCAACTGGAGGGCGACGCTTGCGCAAAGCAAGGCGCAGCTGGACCAGGCCGAAGCCAACGTGGCCTCCACGCAGACCGCTTTCGACGACGCGAAGCCTATTTTTGAGCGCGCCGAAAAGCAGAAGGCCGCGGCCGTCATCAGCGCACAGAGCTTTGACGAGTCGCGGGCGCAGTTTGACGTGACGCATCACAATCTACTGATCGCGCAACGGGGCCTGGAGGCGGCGCGCGCCGGCGTTGAAGTGGCGCAACACAATTTGGAGGATACGGTGATCCGCGCACCATTCGCGGGCATCGTCACGGAAAAGACAGCGCAGCCCGGCGAGATGGTCTCGCCGATTTCCGCGGGCGGCGGATTTACGCGGACCGGCATCGGGACCATCGTCGACATGGACTCCCTGGAAGTCGAGGTGGACGTCAGCGAGAATTTCATCAATCGAGTTCGGCCGCAGCAGCCCGTGACCATCAAACTCAATGCCTATCCGGATTGGGATATTCCCGGATCGGTCATTGCGACGATCCCCACCGCCGACCGCGCGAAGGCGACGGTAAAGGTACGGATCGCCATCACGCCGAAGGATCCGCGCATCATTCCTGAGATGGGTGCCCGAGTCGCATTTTTGAGCGACAATGAGCCGGCCAGCGGCGGCGGCGGCGAGAAAGGTCCGGCACCGGGCGTGGTCATACCGGCCGATGCCGTCACGACCAGCGGTACGGCGAGTATCGTGTTCGTGGTTCACGGCGCCACTGTGGAGCGGCGCGCGGTGCGGCTCGGCGGGAAAACCACGGCCGGTCAAATCGTCACCGCGGGACTCGAGCCCGGCAACACCGTGGCGCTGGGCGACTTGAGCAAGCTGAGCGACGGCACGCGCATCCGCATTGAAAAACAGTAAGGACCACTTATGAGCACCCTGGTTTCGCTGAACAACGTCGTCAAGCGCTATCAGCGCGGCAAACAATCGGTCGAAGTGCTGCACGGGGTGAATCTGTCCATCGAACAGGGAGAGTTTCTCTCGCTGATGGGACCCTCCGGCTCGGGCAAAACCACGCTGTTGAATTTGATCGCGGGCCTGGATCAGCCCACCGAAGGCGAGGTGAACGTGGCCGGCGAGCGCATCGACAAGCTGTCCGGCGGCAAGCTCGCCAAGTGGCGCGCACGCCATATCGGATTTGTATTTCAATTCTACAACCTGTTGCCGGTACTGACGGCGGCACGAAACGTCGAAGTGCCGCTGCTGCTGACGAATCTTTCAGGCGCGCAGCGCAAGCAAAATGTACGCGCCGTCCTCGAACTCGTCGGTCTCGCGGATCGGGCAACCCACAAGCCCAGCGAGCTGTCGGGCGGGCAGCAGCAAAGAGTGTCCATTGCACGCGCGCTGGTGGCGGATCCGACGCTGCTGGTTTGCGACGAACCTACCGGCGACCTGGACCGCGAAAATGCGGAAGAAATCCTCAAGCTCCTGCAGACGCTGAATCGCGAGCAGGGCAAGACCATCATCATGGTCACCCATGATCCGCTCGCGGCCGATCACGCATCGCGCACGCTGCATGTGGACAAGGGGCGGCTGGTCGATTCGCCGGTACGGAGCGCGGCGTGAAATATCTGATGCTCATTTGGGCGGGTCTGTGGCGCAAAAAGACGCGCACCATCCTGACCATGCTGTCCATCGTCGTGGCGTTTCTGCTGTTCGGTCTGCTGCAGGGAATCAACCAGGGCATCAAAGCCGGATTGGGCGACACCGGCAACAACCGCCTGTGGACCACTGCGCGCATGAGTGCCGTCAGCTCCATGCCCGCCAGCCTCATGGATCGCATGCAGAGCATCAAGGGTGTGCGCACGATCACGCACCTGAGCTTCTTCGGCGGCTACTTTCAAGACGCGAAGAATCCCCTGCCGGCATTCGCCACCAACGTCGACAAGCTCGCCATCGTCTATCCCGAACTCAACATCACGCCGGCGCAGATCGCGGCCATGAAATCGACGCGTCCGGGAGCGCTCATCGGCCGCCCGCTCGCAAAGAAATATGGCTGGAAAGTCGGCGACAAGATTCCCGTGGGTACGACGATTTGGACCAACATCGACGGCAACAACAACTGGGCCTTCGACGTCGTCGGCATTTTCGATCCGACCCCGCAATTCGAAAAATCACCCTTGGGCAGCGCCTTCTGGATCAACTATGATTATTGGGACGAGGCCCGCAAGTTCGACAATCATCGGGTCCATCAGTTCATCGTGCAAATCGAAGACCCAAAGCAGGCGCCGGTAATTTCCGCGCAAATCGACAAGCTTTCGGAAAATTCGCCGGACGAGACGCGTACGCAGACGGAGAACGCAGCACTGACGTCGCAGCTCAAGCAGCTGGCGGATATCAATTTCATCGCCAATTCCATCGTCGGCGCCGTCATGTTCACCCTGCTGTTCCTGACCGCCAACACCATGATGCAATCGGTGCGGGAACGCATTCCCGAGTTGGCGGTGTTGAAAACGCTGGGATTCACCGGCGGCACCATTTCGGTGTTGGTGCTGATCGAATCCTTGATGCTCTGCCTGTTCGCGGCGGCCTTAGGGTTGGTGCTCTCGGCCGGCGCGATCAAGATTGTCGGCTCCGTACTGGGCCCCGCCACGCTGCTGCCCATCGTCGTCATCACCGGTCTGTTGATCGCCGTCGGTCTGGCCATCATCAGCGGGCTGCCGCCCGCGCTGCGTGCGCAACGGCTCAACATCGTCGACGCCCTCGCCGGCCGATAAGGAACGCCATGAGTGCGCTGAATCAAATCGCGGCCGTCTCCGCCATGAACATCCGCAGCCTCCCGCAGCGGATCGGAACCTCCTCGGTCGTGGTCATCGGCATCGCGGGCGTGGTGGCGGTGCTGATTTCCGTGCTGGCCATGTCCACCGGGTTCATTAGAACCTTGGAGCAGACCGGACCGGAGAATCGGGCCATTGTCGTGCGCACCGGTTCGAGTACTGAACTGGTGAGCGTCCTGACGAACGATGCCGCATTGGCGATTGCGGATTCGGCCGGCGTCAAAAAAGGCAGCAACGGCCGCCCTCTCGCCTCGCCCGAGACCTTGTTGATCATGAACATGACCAAGAAGGACGGCGGAGATGCCAGCGCGCCGTTTCGAGGGCTGACACAGGATGGGTTCGCGGTGCATCCGGAAATCAAGATCACCAGCGGCCACGTGTTTCGGGTCGGCGTGACCGAAATGATCGTCGGCAAATCCGCGCAGCGTCTGTACAAGGGCCTCGATGTGGGATCGGAGGTCAAGCTGCGCGGCGCCACCTGGACCGTGGTCGGCACTTTCGAAAGCGGCGGCAGCGGCCGGGAATCCGAACTGATTGCCGACAAGCAAACATTGAATTCCGCCTACCAGCGCGGCAATGGTGAACAGAGCGTGTGGGTGATACTCGATCCAAAGGGCGGCTTTCAGACCTTCAAGGACGCCATCACCACGAATCCTCAGCTGCAGGTGGACGTGTCGACCGAGAAGGAATTCGGCGCCCGCCAGGCTGCCACCATCAGCTCGATCCTAAAAATCGTCGCCTACGTTGTGGGCGGCATCATGGCGATCGGCGCGATCTTTGGCGCGCTCAACACCATGTACTCCGCGGTCAGCACGCGTTCGCGCGAGATCGCGACGCTGCGCGCCATTGGGTTTGGGCCCGTCCCGGTGATTGTCTCGGTATTCGTGGAAGCGCTGATCCTCGCCTTGATTGGCGGGGCAATCGGCGCGTTGCTCGCGTGGCTCATGTTCAACGGTCATTCAGTGGACACGTTGGGCGGCGGATTCGGCGGACAGCTGATATTCGATCTCGCGGTGACGCCGGCGCTCGTGGCTTTGGGCATCGTCTGGGCGTGCGTCATCGGCGTCATCGGCGGTTTGTTCCCGGCGATACGTGCCGCACGGCTGCCGGTCGCAACGGCCCTGCGGGCGGTGTAGCGGCCCTGCGAGCGATGTAGCGCCCGAAGGCTTCAAGCCCTTATAGAAGTAACGCGCGCAGCACAGCAACCAACGCCAGGGGCTGATCCACGGGAACATGGTGGTACGCGGACGGTATGACGATCGGTCCGCGCCCATGGCGCAAAGCCTTGCCGATGCGATTCGCCAGTGCCGGCGGCACCACCTCGCTGAATTCCCCGGCGATGAAGTCCGTCGGCAAAACGATATCGCCGAGCAACTCGCCTTCCGCCACATGTTCCCAGCCGCTGCCGATCGGATTTTCGTCGAATTTCCAGGTATACCCGCCTCCCTGCTGTTTGATCGAGTGCGCCGCAAGATGCTGCATGATGCGCGGCAAAATCGGCGGTTCGTCCGGCACGAACCGAAAGCGCGCGCACGCCGTCTTGAAATCAGGGTAGATCTTTTTCGGCCGCTGCACGAAGCGGGTTCTCAAGGGTTGATCGGCGAATCCGATATTCGTGTCGATCACGATCGCGCGCTGCAAGAGTTGCGGGTATTCGTGAGCTGCAAATACCGCGATGCGGCCGCCGAAGCTATGGCCGACAAGGGTCACCGCCTTCGGTCCGATCATCTTGAGCATCGCCTGCACTTCCGCCACGAAATCGCTGCGCTGGTAGTTGAGCCGCGGGCTGCTGTCGCCCATGCCGCTGAAATCGGGGGCGATGACGCGATAGTCCGCTGCGAACCAGGGCGCGATGAAGTCCCACCAGTGGGCATGGCCGCGAAAGCCATGCAGCAACAGCAAGACTTGCGCGCTCGATGCATCGCCCCATTCCAAGTAATGAGTCGTATGCTCGCCGCTCTTCAAGTAGCCGGAGCGCCCAGGTGTGTCAATCATTCGCTGCACCCAGTCGTCGGCGACGGGCGTTCTAGGGTCTGCAAGGGTCAAACGGGTACTCCAGCCGCTGTCTCTAGCCGGTGAACATTATGCCAGCTACCCCCTGCTCCGGTAGAATCGGGTGCAGTCCGATTACCGGAGAGCACCATGTTGAAATCCGTACCTGCCGGCGACGCCGCCGCTCGCTATTCGCCGGAAGAGTGGGCAATTCGCGTCGACCTGGCTGCCGCCTATCGGTTGGTTGCGTATTTCCGCTGGGATGATCTCGTGTTCACGCATATCACCGCGCGGGTGCCCGGTCCGGAGCATCACTTCCTGATCAATCCGTACGGCATGATGTTCGAGGAGATCACAGCTTCCAGCCTGATCAAGATCGACATGCAGGGCAACAAGGTGAGCGACAGCCCGTGGCCGGTCAATCCGGCTGGGTTCGTGATTCACAGTGCAGTCCACGCCGCGCGCCACGACGTCGTGTGTGTGCTGCATACCCACGCCCTGAACGGCGTGGCCGTATCGGCGCAGAAGAACGGCGTACTGCCCCTCTCGCAGCAATCCATTTTCGTCCTGGGAGACCTTGCCTACCACGACTATGAGGGTGTCGCGCTGCGCGACGACGAGAAGCCGCGCTTGGTTGCCGACATGGGCAAGAAAAATTTTCTAATGCTGCGCAATCATGGCCTGCTGACGGCCGGGCGCACCGTCTCCGAGGCCTTCCAGCGCATGTACACCTTCGAAACCACCTGCACCATCCAGGTGCGCGCGCAAGCCGGCGGCGGCGAGCTCGTTCCGGTTCAACAAGGCATCATTGATACGGCGATGGACCAGGCGCGCCAGGTCACGAACAATCTGGGGCCGCATCTGCTGGTATGGCCCGGGTTATTGCGCCGCCTGGACCGGCTCGACCCTTCCTATAAGACCTGATGTCGCCGCGCGCGGCGCGCATCAAAACCACTCGCTGATAAAAAAGGCCCTCTTTGGAGAGGGCCTTTGCAACATCGACAATCCGGGATTCTTATCGATCCCTTGTTATTTGCTTACTTCAAACGGTACTGCACTTCCACGCCGTAGGTGCGCGGCGGTGTCAATCCGAAATCCCGGTTGCAGAAGTAAGGCTGCGGGGTGCCGCCGACCTGGTTGAAGCCGCAGGCTTGGGTGCCCGGCGCCGCCCCCAGCACTTCATTCGCCCCGACGTTGTCATACCCCAGCTTGTTCTGCAGGTTTTTGATGAACGCGAAAATCGTGAAGCGGTCAGCCGAATCGTTCCACGACAGACGCATATCCACCTGCGAGTAATTGGGCGCAACGAAATACTGCTCGCCGAAAATGCTGTCGTGCGTGTCTGCCTTGTAGATATAGCTCACCGAGTAGTTCAACGAACCCGGCGTGAAACGCCAGGTGTAATTCCCATTGACCGCAAGTTTGCTGCGCGGCGATTGAGGTACGGTGTTGCCGTTCACATTCTCGAACACACCGCTCACCACGTTCTGATAGCACGAAGAGGCCGGGTTCGGAGGCAGACAAGAGCCGTCGCGGCCCTTGATGGTCGCGCTCATATAGGAATAGTCAAAAATAAACTGCAATTCGTTCCACGGCTGCCAGATCGATTCGAATTCGGCGCCGTACGATTTCACTTTCGGCAGATTGACGATGGACGAAACGTTGGGACCGCCGTTGGCTCCCGGGAGAGTCAAGGGGATCTGCAGGTCCTGGTAGTTGTAGTAGAAAAGGGCAGCGTTCACTTGGAGAATCCTGTTGAACACTTCCTTTCCGCCCAACTCGAATGCATCGATGTGTTCCGCCTGGGATTCGGGATTCACGGAGATCGTGCTGGCATTGAAACCGCCGGATTTGTAGCCGCGGCTGTACTTCAAGTAGCCCAACGTATTGGGGTCAGGCGTCCATTCGACACCCAGCGTGCCGGTGGGTGCATGCCAGCTGGCGCCCAGATCGCGGTTCCACATGCCGTTGGGCTGCAGATAGGGGGCGCCCCTGACGCCGGGATACAGACATCCGGCCGCCGTGCGGCAATTCGCAATGGCCGGAATGGTGGAAGTGATGTCATTGACGGGCGTAAATTGCCCCAATATGTAGGCGGGGGGAACGGCGCCGAAGAGATTGCCCAGGCAAGCCGGCAATCCGAAGCATAGTTCGCGGAACTGTTCGCTGCCCTTGAGTATGTCGTAGGTGAATCGCAATCCCGTGGTGAGCTTCCAGGTCGGCAGGAATTGCCAGTCAGTCTGCGCAAATGCAGCGTAGGAATTGTTGTGCATCGCCTGCTGCTGCTGATAAATCGCCCGATCCGGATTCGGCGCAGCCGGTCCCGACACCGTCAAATTGGACGGCGTTGCAAGCTGCGGCTGGTTGGGCACGAACAAGTTGCCCGGTGTCTGGAAATTCCTTTCGTTGTACTGGAACAGACCGAAAATCCACTGCAGCGACGAATCGCTATGCGATGTGATGTTGATTTCGTTGCTGAAGTATTTCTTGGTCTCAACGTACTGCGAAAAGATCTGCGGAAACACGGTGAGCGGCGGGCAATCGAAGGCGCCGACGCCCGGCACCACGCAACCGTGGGTTCCAGGGATCACCGGGAACACGTAGGAACTAATTCCCGTGTTGTCGTAGTCGTTGAACAAACTGTAGTAGTACGTCGTATAGGCGCCCAGGTACTTGACGTCTGCGCCCCATGGCGTATGCCAGGTCAATTGCGGAGTAACCGAGTAGGTTCTGCTCAGTGTTGCGGTGTTGCCATTGTTCTGGCAGAAATTATTGATGTTGCTGTTGGCCGGATTCGTCGCGCACTGCGGGGCGTTGTTGGGCAAATACCCGGCGGGCAGAGGCAGCGGACTTACGATACCGACCTGGCCGGCAGCGCCGAACGCGGCGCCCGGCATCAGAGCCGATGCGGGATAGGCAGCGTAATCGTACGAACCGACGGTGTTGTTGAGTACATAGCCATCGGTGTACCCCAACTGGAAGACCTTCATCCAAAATTGCAGATCGGGTGTGATGTCCCATTCGAGCTGGCCTTCCCAATAAAAGCGGTTGCCGTTGCTCAAGTTCGGGCCTTCGGTTTTGCCGTTCAGAAGATTTCGATAGTAGCCTTGCGATTGAGCATCGCGATAACCCCCGAACTTGATCCGCATGGTGTCGCTGATCGGACCCGACACGACGCCTTCGAAATTGTGAGTGCCCCAATTGGCGAAATGAGCCCGCACTTCGGCGGTCCACTCCGGCGTGGGGCGCTTCGAAATGGAATTGATCGTGCCGCCGATGGCATTGCGGCCATACAGGGTGCCCTGCGGGCCGCGCAGAATTTCGATTCGATCCTCAAACAGCGAATCGCCGGAGGCTGCCACGACGCTGGAGTTGTAGACGCCGTCAGAATAGGTCGCCACACCCGGGTTGGTGGACAGATTGTTGGTCTCCCGGCCTACGCCGCGGATGAAGGCGCGGTCCAGCGAGGTTGAGTACGCCAGGCCGGGGGTGAAATTCGTCATGTCCTGGATCGTCTCGATGCCGATCAGGTCGCGCGATTTAGCGGTGTATGCCGAAATCGCGACGGGAACCGTCTCCAAGCTCTCGTTGCGCTTTTGCGCCGTGACGACGATTTCCGCAATTCCGATTTCGTCGCCGGGCGCTGCCGCCGCGGCCGGTGCCGGTGCGGGTGCCGGTTCCGCAAGAGTTGATAGTGAGAATGCCACGGACACTGCGCTTGAAAGCAACAGCGCCACTGTTCTTGTCGTCATTTTTTAATCCCCCTGCAACGGTTAGTAGACCGTTTTTCCATTAGAAACCAACCCCATCCGTCCGCGAATGCCGCGTTTCCGCGGCCACGTAGCCTGCAGCGTGCAACCCCATCGCCTCAAGCCTTTTCAGATGCCAGTTCCCTGCCTCGTTTCGGTGCGCTAAATATTTATAAATCGCATCGCGGCACGCATTATTCGACTAGTTGATATCGTAATGTCAATAGCGCCGGAACAAATGCTCTCCTCGCGTAGCGGAAATACCACGCGAGCTCCCGATCGTGTTTT
>DATHKV010000175.1:0-19503 GCA_035488895.1 Steroidobacteraceae bacterium | reverse complement strand
GCGGATCCTGCGGGGCCCTTGATGCTGAGGGCCTCGGTGCCCAGATGAATGACCAACTCCCCGCCCTGGTATTCGTCCGGTTGGCTTATGAATATGGTGCAGGAGACATCCGAGCGCAGCGGCTCGGCAGCAACCGGCAGGAATGCCGCGTCGGTGTGCGGTCCGTATTTCATTCCAACCGCATAGCGAGACAGCGTCGGTGCCGGCATTCGCCGCGGGAAAACGAAATTTCTGGCCTCTTCACTGCGCTGCAGTGCGAGCAGCGCGATTTGCGACGCGTTTTGCGCCAGCGTGTCGCTTTGATCGGCAATCACATTCTGCTTGACGACGTTATGCGGGTTGGAGCGTCTGCCGTCGATGAACTTTGCCTGCCGCGCAATTTGAGCAATGCTCTGCACTTCGGCCGGCGCGAGTAGATTGGGGATCTGCAAGAACATGGCTGGTCCTATGGCCCTGTAGGCGCCGAGTATAGTTCCAGATAGCGTCGAAGCTCTGCCAGTTCTTTCTCGTAGTGCTGCGCCCTTCCCGATGAGCGCAGGTACAGCGGCTCTCTAACCTGCCAGACGCTGGCGGTCTTGACCGAACGGCCGACGGCGGGAACTGCGAGGCAACGCTCATCCCACTCGAGGCCCAGAAACTCGAGCAAGGCTTCCATGACGGTCCGGGGCTCCTTCACCAACCGGTCGTAATCGCAGTCCACGATATCGGCACCGTACAAGGCTTTCCAATGCCTCATCAGGCGCAAGTACTGGAGGTAGTGATGGCCGATGTCCATCAGATTCAGGGCATAGCTCATGCGCTGATCGAGATGCAGGAAGAAAATGGACAAGCAGTTGTCGAGGACATTGCGCGAGGTGTGGATGATTTTCGCTTCCGGAAACAATGCCTTGATCAAACCGATGTTCAGGTAATTTTCCGGCCGCTTGTCCGTGACATAAGGCGCTCCAGGAAACATGGAGCCCAAAGCTTGCGCGTATTCCGCCGCCAGGAACTTCAGCCGCTGCGGCAGGACCGCCGCCATCGATTCCGGAAATGGCGCGAGCGCGTCTTGAACCGCGTTCGGCAGGAAATCCAACTCGCCCCCGGCCGCGAGGAGCGGGTGGCCGGCCAATAGTTGTTCGGTCAGGGTCGATCCCGATCGGTACATGCCGCAGATGAATATCGGACGTGGCCGGTCATTGCGGGACGCGGCCGCGGGCGTCGAACCCGGCCTTGATGGCGTCGGAAAAGCGGCGATGAGCCGATCGGTCAATTGCTCCGCCAGCGCGCGATCGTAAATCCCGGTGCCGGGCGGCGCGCCCTCGCGGCTGTGGCGATTTGCCGCGGTATATACCTCGAACGCTGCGGCATAGGACTGGCAGCCATCCAGCGCGCGGCCGAGCGAAAACTCCAGGCCGGCGCGATCTGACAGACTTAAGCGAGGCTGTGCCAAAGCCTGCCGCATCTGTTCGATCAGCGGATCCTCGGGATCCGTGAAAGTCTTGAGCTGCGCGTAGCGCGCCAGCGCCTGGGGCGAGCCGGGATCGATCGCCAGCAGGCGCACATAGACGCGCGCGGCCAATTCCCGTCGGCCGAGATCCTCGTGAAGATTCGCCAGGTTGATGAGCGCGGGAACATAATTCGGATTGAGGGCGAGGGCCTTTTTTAGTTCGAGTTCCGCAGCGTCGTCCTGGCGCAAGTAGTCGCTGAAGATCACGCCTCGATTTAAATGAACCTCCTCGGGGCGCTTGATACCGCGGTCAAGCGCACTCTGATAGGAGGTCAGCGCCGCATCGAACTGCCGCTGTTTTCGCTGCAGCGCCGCCAGGTTGTACCAAGCGTCCGGCAGTGCGGGCCAGTCCGACAGCAGTTGCTGATAGGCGGCGATCGCCTCAGGCGCGTGTCCCTGGCGATCGAGCAGCAACGCCTGAGCCAGCAGGGGCTCGTGCGATTTCTTCATCTCGTTGCTCATGCGCCCAGTATAACGGCGGCTCGCGAAAACCACGCACCGGTGCGAGACTGCAGCGCATGAACGGCATACAGGAATCCTTGGTGCGCTCTCCGCAAATGTTTCCGCACCTGCTGGACCCGCGCAGCGACAGCGTTTCATTCGTCGACCTCACCCGGGCCGAATATGAAAAAGCCAGCTTTCTCGACGGCCGTATCCTGACGCCGCAGACCCAGATACGCACGCTGCCGTGGCGCAATGTCGCCGAAGCGGTCGAATCGGCCGGGCTCAAAGAGCGCTGCGGACTGATCTTCCACATCGGCCATGTCGGTTCGACCCTGCTCTCACGCCTCATCGGCGCCCACCCCGGCGCATTCGCCCTGCGCGAGCCTGGGATATTGCGCACTTTTGCCCAAATCATGAGCGAGCCCGCAGGCATGCCTGCGACGTGGAGCGGAGACGATATCGAGCGCCGCTTGAGCAGCATGCTCAAATTATTCTCGCGTACCTTTGATGGCGGCCAGCTTGCGGTGATCAAGGCGACGAGTTTCGTTTCCGAGCTCAGTGAAGCGCTCTTGGCGCGCGCGCCCAGGCCGCGGGCGGTACTCATGTATGTCTCGCCTGAAAGTTACATCTCGACGATTCTCGGCGGCCCTAATTCGCGCGAGGAGGCGAAAATCCTGGCGCCGAGCCGCTTACGCCGTCTCCACAAGCGGCTTGGGCGCGACGTCTGGAGCGCCGCGTCGCTGAGCGAAGGCGAGAGGCTGGCATTGGCCTGGGTTTGCGAGATGTCGGGATTGGCGGCGGCGGCCGGCAGTGCCGGCGAGCGCGTCGTGCGAGTGAACTTCGACGAGTTCCTGGTCGATCCGTCGAGCCTGCTGGGGATCTTTCGCCACTTCGGCATCGACGCAAACGCCGCGGAAGTAAGGACGATAATCGACGGCCCGGACATGCGCCGGTACTCGAAAGCCCCTGAGTATGCCTATGACCGGGCATTGCGCGCCGCGGTGTTGAACCAGGCGCGCGAGCTGCATGGTCACGAGATCCGCCGAGGCCTTGCTTGGCTCGACCGCGCCGCGGAACAATTCGCACAGGTCAGGCAGGCCATCGCCCTGGCGGCAAGTCCTACGCGATAGGCTCAAGCATGGGGAAAACCGGAAAATTAAGAAACCGTCATCTTTGACGCTCCGTGCCGCCCTGCGGCGCGTGCCCACGCCCGATTGAAATGGGCATCAGCTTAGATAATTGAGTAATAATGGCCCCGTTGGCCGGGTCTGTTACATGAGCAGCAATTCCGCTGCGTTATATAACTATCGAGGAATCAAAAATGCAGAGCAATAAACTGTCGAGCGCCGCCATGGCTGCCGCCGCCGCCATGCTGTTCACCTCCGTCATCAGCACCACTGCATTCGCAGCGGATGCCGCCACTGTGAAGTGTGAAGGCGTCAATTCCTGCAAGGGGACCTCCGAGTGCAAGTCGGCAAAGAATAGCTGCAAAGGCATGAACAGCTGCAAGGGTCAGGGCTATGTGTCCATGACCAAAGAAGCTTGCACCGCTGCGAAAGCCAAGGCTGCCCCCGCGAAGTAAGCGCTGAAGCATTGGGGGCCGGGTGAAAGCCCGGCCCCATCTTGATGAAACTCTCCGGCTTCGGCCTTGGCCTGCGAACTCCCCACTATGAGGCCATCCTCAACGAGCCTCACGCGATCGATTGGCTCGAAGTCATCACCGAAAATTACCTGGTTCCCGGCGGTAAGCCGCTTGCGTATCTCGAACGCATTCGCGAACGATTTCCATTGGTGATGCACGGGGTGTCGCTCTCCATCGGCAGCACCGACCCCATCGATTTCGAGTACTTGGCGCTGGTGCGCAGTTTGGCGGCGCGCATCGAGCCGCACTGGATTTCCGATCACCTATGCTGGACCGGCGTCGAGGGGCGGAATGTGCACGACTTGCTGCCGCTTCCCTACACGGAAGAAGCATTGAACTCGGTGGTTGGCCGCGTGGGCCAAGTGCAGGATGCCCTCGGCAGGCAGATCCTGCTGGAAAATGTTTCCAGCTATTTGAGCTTCCACGCCGATGAAATGAGCGAATGGGAATTCTTCCGCGAGGTCGCCTCGCGCGCGGATTGCCACATTCTGCTCGACGTCAACAATATATATGTCAGCAGCGTCAATCACGGTTTCGACCCCGTCAAATACCTGCAGGCCATGCCGAAGTCCCGAGTGCGTCAGTTTCATCTCGCCGGTCACAGCAATATGGGCGGCCACCTGATCGATACACATGACCACCCCATCGTCGAACCGGTGTGGGATTTGTATCGCGAGGCCCTGCGCCTTTTTGGCGAGGTGCCGACCATGATTGAGCGCGACGACAACATTCCTGAATTGAATGAATTGGTGGCCGAACTCGACGTGGCGCGCGAGCTTGCTGCGCGGCATTCACGGCAGGCGGCCTGATGAGTGCGAAGCTCCCCCTGGGCGAAAATCTGCTCCTGTGCGAGAATTTGCTCCTGCGCGAGAAGCCGCCCCTGCGCGAACTGCAACGGGATCTGCAGCGGCACTTGTTGGGCGAGACCAGCGGCGTGACGGCTGCCATCGTGGATGCGCCGCCGCTTCCCGCGCGGGATCGTCTGGCGATTTATCGCAATGCCTATCAAGTGCGGCTCATCGATGCCCTTCACGAAACCTATCCTGTGCTGCACGGCCTGCTCGGCGATGAGGCATGGGTTGAAATGGGCGAGGCCTACGTCGCGGCGCACCCCTCGGTGTTTCGCTCGATTCGCTGGTATGGCCGGGAACTGCCGGAGTTCCTGAGTGAATGCGCACCCTTTGCCGATGCACCCATTCTCGCGGAGGTCGCGCTGCTCGAGTGGACTCTGGCGGAGGTGTTCGATGCGGCCGATGCGGAGCCCTTGCAGCGCGCGGCGCTATCCGCCGTGGAGGCTTCCGCGTGGGGCTCGCTCACATTGCACTTTCATCCCTCGCTGCGGCGCCTTACCTTCAGCTGGAACACCGCGGCCGTTTGGAAGGCGATGAGCGTTGATGAGACCCCGCCGCCGCCCGAACTCGCGGCTGCGCCGCTACCGTGGCTGCTGTGGCGCCAAGACCTGCAGAATTATTTTCGGTCGCTGAATGCCGTTGAATCGGCGGCGCTCGATGCGGCACAAGCCGGCGGCAATTTTGCGCAGATTTGCGAAAGCTTGAGCGCCCTCGTGCCGGAGGCAGAAATTCCCGCCGCCGCCGCAAGCCTGTTGGGAGCTTGGGCGGACAGCGGAATCATCGTCGGCATCGGCAGCTCGCCGCCCACCGAACTCTCACAATCCGACCTCTCACAATAGGCTGCCGCCCTCCCCGAGCATTTCCTTGCGCAACAAGGGAATCGGCGGTCCGCCATACGACAGGAACTTGTCGTGGAATTCGTGCCAACGGCTGTGATCGTCCGCTGCAGGTGCCGCACCCGCCGGTGCGGACTTGGCGAGCCAATCTGTGCGCAGCTTGCGAATCATCAATTTGCCCAGTGTGTAATTCAAGTAGGCCGGATCGTACGTGCCGCGCGCCGCCTGTTGCCGCGCATTGCCGGGATCCTGAAAAGCCTGCTCTCTGAACATCTTCTCGGATTGCGCGACGGTCATTCCGTGCGTGTGAAGGCCGATGGCCGATAGTAAGCGCACATCGCGCAGGAGCGCCTCGCTGAGCTGGCCGATGTGCCGCTCGGGATCGCCCTTCGCCAGACCCATGTCCACCATCATCGCTTCACAGTAATGCGCCCAGCCTTCGGCGAAGGCGTATCCCACCCACAACCCTTCCAGCTTGTCCGGATTCGCATTCGAATGCAGAAACTGCAGGAAGTGTCCCGGCCAGACTTCGTGCACCGAGGTGAATAGCAGCGCCGCCTCGCCGGGAATGTACGACGCCTGCTCGGCCTTGCTCCATTTCGGATCCGGCGGTGCAATGTTGTATACCGATGCCACGCCCTTGTCGTAGGGACCTGCGGTGTTGATGAAGGCGGCATTGGCTCGATTGTAGGGCGGGGCTTCCGCCACCAGGGCTTCGTCGTTGGTTGGAATCGAGACCACATTGTTTTGCGTGATGAATTCCTTGAGCATCTTGAGCTGGTTGCGCGCGTCTTCGACCGGCCCGCCCTTGGGCTTGTTTGCCGCCATTTTCGCGACGCACTGGGCCAAGGAGACTTTCGGCGCGTAGCTGCTGCACTCCGCCTTCAACGCCGCCGTATTGCTGTCGAGATCGGCGCGGCCCGCCGCCTCGATATCTGCGACGGGCAAGTCAACCTGTTCGGTTTGCTTGACCATCTGCGCAAACAGGTCCGCGCCGAACGCATACTTGTCGTTGGCGTTCTTGCGTTCGCTGATCAAGATTTCCTTCAATGCCGTCATGACCTGTGCAGCCGCCGTATCGGCATCTTTGAGCTGCTTTTGCAAGTCAGGGTCCGATACCTGCGCAAATACAGCCGCGACATTCTTGCTATAGAACTCGGCGAGTCCGCCGAATTGATCGATTCCCAGCTCGACGTAGGTTTTCGGCATGGGTGCCTTGAGATTCTCCTTGATGGAGGCGGCAATTCTTGGAATGCCTTGGGCATACCTGATGTACGCCTTCATGCGCTTGTCGATCGGCGCATAGTTGCGGCTCAAGTACACATCAGGATCGATCTGACCCAGATACCAGGCAGGATTGCTGAACGGGAAGCGAGCCTTCTCGATCCAGAACAGGTCCTTGTCCACTACAGCCAGCAAGTATTCGCGGTCGAATCGCTCGCGCGGCTGCAAGGTTGTCGGATCGACAGCCGCGAGCTGCTCGCGCCAATCATGCAGACGCGCGATCTCGCGCTTGATACCGTGGGCGCTCACATCGGCGAGCTGCCCGTCGAATTCGTGCCGACCGGATTGCACGGCAAAGGCGGGCTGAGCCTGCATGTATTGCTCGATGAAGGCATTGGTGAGCTTGGTCCACGCCTGGCTCGCGGGCGATGGTGGCTTGGCCTTTGGCGCCGGCGGCGCCGATTGACCGCAGCCGGCCATGAACAACAGAGCGCCCAATACTGCCGCTCCCCCGTAGGACTTCCGCATAGCAATCCCCCTATTCTTTGTTTATCGATTCCCAGCCAGTTCGCTAATAGTCGTATTTCCCGCCGCGCTCCAGTGCGCGCTTATAGGCGTCGAGCGCGTGAATGCGGTCTAGAAAGGCCATTGATTTGGGACGGCTGGCGTTCAGCCCCGCGCGCGTCACGGCGATTTCCAGGGGGAAACTCATCTGCATATCGGCCGCGGTGAATTGCTCGCCGGCGAACCAGGTGTGCGCGCCAAGCTCGGCTTCGATGTAATCCAAGTGGCGCTTCAAGTTGGGTGCGATGAAGGAATTGGTCACGGTCGCGGCGATGCGGCGGGAGATCGCACTGATCGGCCAGGGCGTGGGGTTCGAAGCGATCCGATCGAACACCAGCTTGAACAACAGCGGCGTCATGGCCGAGCCTTCCGCATAGTGCAGCCAGTAGGTGTAGCGCAGCCGCTGCGCCGTGCCCGCGGGAGGCATCAAGCGTCCGTCGCCGTACTTACCCACCAAGTACTCGATGATGGCACCGGATTCCGCCACAGTGACGTCGCCATCGACAATCACCGGCGATTTCCCCAGCGGATGAATCGCCAGCAGCGAGGCCGGCGCGAGCATGGTCTTGGCGTCCCGCTCATAGCGCTTAACCTCGTAGGGCACGCCAAGCTCCTCGAGCAACCACAAAATCCTCTGCGACCGGGAGTTGTTGAGATGGTGGACGACGACCATCGGGCGATTGTAAACCCTAAGAGTCGGCCGGCGCGAACCAATCGGCTTTGACGGAACTGAATTCCGGCAGGGCTTCGCAACGCGCGGCGACCGCGGCCAGTGCGGGGTAAGCCAGCGCCTCTCGATTGAATCCCAACGCTTCGCTCAAAAAAGTATAGGCGCAGGTTGCGGTGATATCAGCCTGTGAGATGCGATTGCCGACGAGCCATTTATCACCGCGCACCTGGCACAGCCGGTCCAGCTCGGCAAGTGCCGCGTGGGTCTGGGTATGGCAGCGCTCGACCCAAGGTCGATAGCGCTTCTCGGGCGGCCGGAATGCGGTTTCATACACCTGCGTCACGCCTTTTTCCGCCCCGCCGATCGCAACCGCGATGACGCGCAGCGCGTCTCGGCGCAGATCCCCCGAGCGCGGCAGCAGCGCCCGCTCGGGCCCTGCGACTTCGTCCAGGAAATCCAAAATCGCGCCGGACTCGATCAGCGTATCGCCGTCGGCCTGAACCAAGGCGGGCACGCGGCCCAAGGGGTTGAATTGGCGAATCAGCTCGAAATCCTTGCCGACCGACCAATTGCGGTGCTCAAAGGGCAGCTTCAGCAGATTCATGCTGATCGCCACGCGCCGCACGAAAGGCGAATCGAACATGCCGATCAGAATCATTCAGTGCCCGCCCTTGACCAGGAGGCCAGCCTCGCCGAGCGCCTCCGCGAGCTGTACTTCGATGCGTGCAGCCTCGCTGCGCTTGATGTATTGCAAATGCATGGTCGGTCCCGTGAGTACTTCAAGGCCTCGTTTCAAAACGCTTCCCGCCGCACGAATACCCGCCTTGTGCTGGTCGAAACGCTGCGCCGGGCTGTACTTGCTCATGCCAACGTAAATACCATACGACCCATCCCGGTCGCTGTAGTCCAAGAGCACCAAGTAGATGTTCGACCGCCCCTTGGCAGAGGCTTGGAATCCAAGCGAAGTTTCGTAGACCGCAGGCAGCCAGTCGACATAGCGCATCGGCAGCCATTCAGGAATCGAGGGCGCCGCGCAGGTCCACAGCTGTTCGAGCGCGCGCTCAATGTTAATGGACATTGCTCCGCGCATCCAGAGCTCGTGAATACAGTGCGCGCCGCTGGGGCCGTCGCCCGCGGCGCACGCCCGCCTCAAGCGATCGGCGATGTCGCTCAGCGGCAGATTCTGCAGCGGACGGCTGGCCGGCGGAGTTTTGGCATCGACGCGCAAGTTCTTTGCATTATGGATCGCGCAACGCGTCGCCGCGAGCCCATCTGATTTCTCCCCTGCAGGGTTCCAGCAGATGATTCACGCCGGTGACCCGCCCCAGGGTCCGCAGTAGCGCGAAGGCCCTGATTTCCACGCCGGGGATGGCGTCGCGCACTCGGGATGCAGCCGCCAGAAGAGTTCGCCCTTTGGTCACTACATCGTCGATGAGTACGACGCCCGCCGGACGAAACGCCGGTGGCTCCATTCGAAATGAATCGTAGTGCGACGCGACGCTGGGGCGCGCTCCTGGCGCGGAAGTTGCCGATTTTCGCACCGCGCAGATCCGACGCAGTCCAGGCCACGTCATCGCTCCCAGGCCCTGCTCCACGAGGGCTTGCGCAAGTTCTGCAGCCACCCAGGTACCCCCGGTCTTCGGCGCACTCCGGGGCACCGGCACCAGGACGTCGCCGGCGAGAAAGAAACCGCTGAGCCGCGCGGGGAGAAGCGCCTGTTCGCGCACGCGCACGGCGTACTGGGTCATGAAGCGCGCATCGCCTTCCTTGAGAAGCGCGCGTAACAACCTGGACCGCGCGCAGATCATGCCATTGCCTGAGGGTGAATAGACGTAGCAAGAGGCGAAAGCGAGCGCCTCGATCATAGCGAGTGATCGTTCTCTCGCTTGGACGGCGCATCGGAGACCGCCGTTTCGGCGAGCGCTTTTCGATATTCAAGCCAGGCCTTGACGGACTCTGCTTGGACCTCCCGATGACTTTTCGGCGCCGACGGTTGCGCCGCGTGCTGCAGCTGCTGGCGCGCGTCGACTCTCGCCTGATGCTCTTCTCGAATGCGCTCCGCAACCACGCTGCGATACCCATGCCGCTCCATCTCGAAGGCCGCGCGCGGAATCTGTGAGCGGGGCTCGCGGTCGATGCCTTGCGCCTGCAGCGTTCGATGATCGATCCGCGCCGCGACATGCGCCTGCGCCAGCGCGGCATTGGCCGACATCGCCCAGCGTTGCCGCACGTGCAGCAGTTCTCCGATCACGGGGCCCAGACCAGCCTCGCGGCGCTTCGTGTCGTTCCACTCGAGCGTGGTTTTGGCGCCCAAGCCTTCGAGCGTTGCCTCGCGCGTGGTCGCGAGCAGATGCGCGTGGAAATTGCGCGGATCGCTGCCGGGAAAATCCCTGGGCGCGTGAATCGCGACATCGAGCGCGAACCGATAGCGCTCGACCAGGTCGTGCGAGAAGTCCGCGACCAGAAGAATGCGGTCCTCGGCGGAGAGTTCCGCGGGCAGCGCTACCAGGTATTCGCGTGCCACCCGCGCATTTTTTCTTACTTCTGCCTGCTCCGCACCGTTCCAAAGAGTGCTGCGATCCTTGGCCCAAGCCAGGTCATCCGCCGCAAATTCCCGGGGCAGAATGATTTCCTTGTGCAGCACGTCGCGCCGCTCACTATGGTCGTAGGTTCTGCCGGTGCGCTCGTCTCGAATGCGTTCCCCGGATCGATAGGCCGCGGCACTCACTGCGCTGCTGCCTTCGCTGCGGCCGAAAGTCTTGAGATTTAAAAAATAGACGGCCATCTGCCCGCTAACGCTTTTTCATGAGTCCGAAGAATTCCGGATCGAGTGCATACCCGGCCGCGATCGCGCTGAAACCTTGGCGCACGTGCGACAGGTGGATCGCTTCGGCCTCTTCAACCTGGGTCGGCATGAAACCGCCAGGCTCGCAGTGCAGATCGTCCTCGCTGAACATCCGATCGCAATGTTTGCAATGATTCGCCCAATACAGGTTCGATTGGTTCTCGCCGCGCGCCGGGCGAAAACCCGGCGATAGATCGATCAGACGGCGGCTTACGGCCTGAGGCAGCTCCGCAACATAGAATATGAAGGCATTGGCACCCGCGGTTTGCCATCTGCCATCCACCAGTATTTCGTGATTGGGCGGCAACGCCAGGGCGAGAACACGGCCCCGCTGGCCGCAATGCGCGCACTGCGCCTGCGTTTGCGCAATGTAGTAGCTGGGTGAACGAAGGTTGGCGTCGGGTATGTGCATGGCTAGCCTCTCGCAAGTTTGACTTTCAGCCACATCGCCGAAGAGGCGCCCTTGAGGTAGCCGCAAAGGTCCGGCAACTGTTCCAGCTCGGAGGCCATGACCGCGGTCTCCGTTACACGCTGATCGGTGATGCTGCGGGATCGGCGAACGCCGCGGCTCGAGAACGCATTCTCGCGATCTTTGCCGCGGGACACCTGACGCCTGAGCACTTCGCGCTCTCCGATCAGCCGCGACGCGAACTGCGAGGTACCGCCGTGTTCACTGCCTGAGCAACGTAAAATGAGCGTCGTGCCGCAGTTTTCTAAAATCGTGTGCGCGTCGGCGTCGCCGTAAGTACCGGAAACCTGCGCGGCCGACTGGAAACCTAAGACGCAACGGCAACCAAATTTCCGCAGCCGGGCGAGCGCATCTTTCAGTCCGTCGATGGCACCCAGCGCATCCAGTTCGTCGATGACGAACCACAGCCTTTGATCGTCATGTTGCGACTGGCTCATGGCCTCAAAGATCGCGAGATGCATCCAGGTGGCGATCAGCGATCGCAAAGCGGCTATCTGACCGGCTCGGTAGGGAATGAACAATAGACTGGGATAGGCTCGGTCCCTCACCCACTCGCGCACCGAAAAAGGCACCGCACGCTGGCGCGCAATATATTCGAATGCGGCGATGGCGGAACCCATCACGGCGCGAATCGATCCGAACATTCGGGCGTTGTCGGGATCGAGAAAAGGCTGCGCGGGCGTGCCGGCGACGATGGACCGAAGTTCCTCCGCCGGCGCGACCATGGCCAAGTTCCATAGATCGACGGCCTGCCGGGTGCCGGAAAAGCGGCAGTACCGCAGTACCGCGCTCAAAAAGGTGCGGGCGTAACCGCGCCATTCCCGTGCGCCGGCATCGGCGCAATCGGGGATCAGGCCTCGCGCCAAGTGTTCGACATCAAAGGTGTCCCTGATCTCCGCGAACGGATTCCAGCGTGCGGATTCGCGTTCGAAGGGATTGAGAATGATGTCGCCGCGATGGCGATCGTAGAACCGCTCGAGAAACCCCGCATCGGGGTCCGCGAATACTGCACGATCGCCGCGCGCGATCGCCGCGCCCAGCAGCTCGCGAATCGCTGTGGACTTCCCCGTGCCGGTGGTCCCGATCACCTTGAAATGTTTGGATTCATCGGGCTGCGGGATGGCAACGCCCGCGAGGGTGATCAATTCCGGCGACGACTTCTTGCGTCGCGCGCTGCGCCGCTGCCACGGCGCTCCATCCGCGATCATTACGCCGCGCTTATACGTCTCGCGCTCCCGCGACCCCATCCTCCTCGCGATCAATTTCGCGCACCCCACGGCGGCCGTGGTCAGCGCGGCTGTCAATATCACGGGGTTCATGGTGCAGCCTCGATGACGTAGTAATCGCCTTTCTCGCCGTAGGCCGGCGCCTTGCGGTCCACACGAACACAGATCCGCTTTGACTCCCCGCAATGCCGCCAATCGATGCGCGCACCTTGTTGCTCGAGCCGGGTCAAGTTGGCCGTGAGCTCATCGCGGCGCGCGCGCAGCGCCGCGACCTCCCCGGCCGACGGCAGAACCCATCGAGCGACGGCGATGGGAATTCCGCCGCATAGCACCGCCACCGCGAGACTCCAAACTGCGCCGCGCAGCGCATTGCCAGATCTAAGTTTTTGCAGTGCCCGGGCCGCCCGGGTCACCTCCGCGCGCAGTGCCTGCAATTCCTCAACCAGAGTGCGTCGAATTTCGTCGCGCACGACGCCGTCGAGGTCTTGGGTGTGGGCGCGCAGCCGTTCGAGCTGCCCTTCCGCCAGTTTCTGATGGGCTTCGGCGCTCTCCATGAGCAGGCCCATTTTGAGTGTGGCATCGTCGAGAGTAGTCGCACGCTCATTCATGACTTGCGTCCAGGATTCTTTGCGGCCGTGCATCGCGGGAGCGTTGGGCTTCGGATTTGGCATCCTGCCACGCCTTCGTGGCGGCCAACCGCACCCGCGCCCAGGTAGGATCTCCGGCGTATTTCAAGTAGCCGGTCAAATCAGGAAGCTGTTCCACCTCCGAGGGCAACACCGCGGATTCGACGCTGTAGTGCTGCGTCCGGGAAACCGAATCCAACATCTCGGTCGGACGTCGGCTCCTCGACACGGTGGTGCGCAAGACCTCGCGCTCGCCGATGAGTTGCGAGGCAAAGCGAGCCGTTCCGCCGCCCTCGCTGGATGAGCACCGAAGTATCAGCGTATTTCCGCAGTTTTCTATTATCGTATGCGCGTCCGCACCGTAAGTACTGGAAACTTGCGCAAGCGATTGGAAGCCCAAGACGCACCTGCCGTTAAATTTACGCAGACGAGCGAGGGCATCCTTGAGCCCGTCGATTTGTCCCAACGCATCCAACTCATCGACCACGAACCACAGTCTCGTGTTTTCTTCGCTATGGTCCATGGTTTCGAAAATGGCCAGCCGCATCCATGCGGAGATGGTGGAGCGCAGCGCGGCGATCTGGCCGGCCTTGTAGGGTATGAACAACACCCCGGGTTTTTGGTCGCTGACCCAATCTCGAATCGAGAGTGGCGGCGCTTTTTGTTGAGAAATGTAGTCGAGCGCTCCCACCGCCGAGCTCGTCACCGAACGGATGGAGTCGAACATGCGGCTGTTGTGCTCATCGAGAAACGGCTGCGCGGGCGTGCCTCCCACCAGACGGCGCAGCTCGCCGGCGTCCGCTACCACCAGCAGACGGTACAGTTCGCCTACGTCCGAAATGCCTGCAGCACGCGCCTGCCGCGTGACCGCCGTGAAGAATGTGCGCGCGTAGCCTCGCCAACTGCGATCCCCACCTTCATGATCGGGTATGAGCGATCGGGCCAGCTGCTCGACGTCGTAGCTATTCCTGATTTCCGCAAACAGATCCCACTTCACGGAGCGCTCATCGAACGGGTTGAGAATGATGTCGCCCCGATCCTCTTGGTAGAAGCGGCGGACATAACTGCCGTCCGGATCCGTGATGACTGCGCGATCGCCGCGCGCCAGGGCGCTGCTCATGATTTCCTGGACTGCCGTGCTTTTCCCGGTGCCCGTCGTACCGATCAGTTTGAAATGCTTTGTCTCATCCAGCTCAGGGAGGGCAATCCCGGCGAGCGTGATCCCCGCCTCCCTGCTCGACTGTTTGGAGAACACAGCCCTGCGTGCCGCCGGATCCGCAATCAGCGAGCCCCGCTGATGAATCTTGTCCGTTGCGTCATCGTTGGCGATCACGCGCCCGCCCGTATAGCCGAGCACGGCGCTGGCACCGGCGGCGATGGCTATAGGGATGGCGCCGTGAGAGGCGAACATCGCGGACCCGCCTGCCACGATAGCGGTCAAGGGTAGCGCAACGAGCGGGGACAGGGCGTAGTGAGAAAATGTGGCGCGCGCCCTGACCAGGCCGGCAATCATCGGTCCCTGAACGGCTGCGTAACCCAAGGCGAGGCCGGACCATCCATGCAGCCAAGCGTCCATCATCCGCGCTTGCGCTCCGGCTCGAACCAGATTTCTTTGATGAATCGTTCGTGGCGCTCAACGCCGAACTGGATGACGATGTCGACCAGCAGGTACAGCAGGCTTTTGATATCGCCGCGCGCCAAACCTCGGCCGCCTGGATTCTGCTTCACCAACAGCATCAGCTGCTCGAAGGCGAGTTCGGCGCTCGTGGCATGCACGCTCGTGATGGACCCGGGGTGTCCGGAATTGACGTTGCGCAAGTAATCAAAGGCCTCCTCGGCGCGCAATTCGGCCAATAAAATCCGGTCGGGCTTCATTCGCAGGCAGGAGTCCAAAAGCTGCTTCGGCGTGACGCGCGCAGCGCCCTGATCATCCTTGGAATAAAAGAGGCGCACATGATTGGGATGCCGGTCCAGCACCAATTCCTGGGCATCCTCGATTGTCACCAGGCGCTCATCACTTGGAATCTCCCGGATCAGTGCCTTGGTCCAAGTGGTTTTGCCCGAGCCGGTGGGTCCCGAAACGACGATGTTCTTGCGGCTGCGCACCGCCAGCCGCATGAATTCCTCGAAGTCGGCGCATGCCAAAAGACGCTGCAATTCCTGCTCGGTCGCGTCGAGCTTGCGGTCGGCCGGTTGCGCTCGCCGGAAAATACCGCGGCCGGCCAGCTCCTCAATGCTCCAAACCTCCGACGCCGGCCGTCGAATGGCGATGGCGACGCATCCGGCGCTCGTCGCGGGCGGCATGACGATCTGCACGCGTTCTCCCGTGGGTAGCGACGCCGACAGCAGGGGCGATACCGAATCGATGCGCTGCTGGGTGGAATTGGCGATCAGCTTCGCCAATCGATGGCACCAATCGAAATCCGCGAATGGCAGTTCTTCGCGGCGCCAGCCCGCACGCGTCTCCAGAAACGCTTCGTGGGGCCGGTTGATGCACAGCTCCATCACGTCGCCGCCCAGAAACGGGCGCAGCGCACGCAGCGTCAGGGCGAGCGCCGAGACCTCGGCGGCCGCATCAATGGCCGGCGGCGGACTTGAGTTCATATACCGACCTGAAATCCAGATCGCGCGCAACCAGGACCTGAATCCGGTCGCCTTGATGCTTCAGCACCGTCGGCGGGATGTTGATGGTGCCTTTCAGTACCTCCGTCATCACATCCTGCGTGGCTGACGGGTTCACGATCACGGTTCCGCTGCTGCCGCGGCTCGATTGCACCGCGGCCTGGATGGCGCCGTCGATCACCGAAACCAGCATCGCGGCGCCGAAACGCTCCCAGAAATGTCGGTCGACCGTTCCGGGAAGGCCGGCACGGCCCAATTCGTCGGCGCCGGGCGACGCCAGCGGCACGATGACGCCGCCCGGGGTGCGCGCCTCGTTCCACAGCACGAAAACTCTCGCAGACCCTTGCTGTACCTGACCGCGAGTCTCGCCCACCAGCTTCGTGCCCCGCTCCAGCAACACCACGGCCCCGTCGACGCCGAACGTATCGGTCGCCATGACGCACGTGGTCATGCCGGGCAGCGTCGAATCGATCGCGGTCTCCAATGTGCAATCGAGGAACGCTCCCTTGGGCAGCAACAACCGCTGAGTCGGCAACACCTGCGCATGAACGGCCGTGCTCACACTGGGCCGCAGCAGCGCACTGAGCTCGCCCGGTTCCTGCGGCCCCGCGACGGCCGACGGCGGCATGCCTGACAATGGCGGCATGCCTAGGGACGCGACGGGCACCGAACTCTGGGATGAGAAAACGGCGCCCGATAGCTGGCGTTCCAGTTCAAGTTCCGCGGGAGTTTTCGCCGGCGGCGAACCATACGCGGCCGGTACGGGAGCGGCCGCGAGCGGAATCTCGCGGAGCGGAATCGCCTCCGACGCACTCGGCTGCGGCGCCGGATCTTTGGGGGCTGCCGGCCGCTCCGCCACGGGGGGATCAATCCTGCCCAGGCTGGGCAGCGGCATCTCACCCTGTGCTCGTTTCGTCTGCTGCGCTTGGGCGCTTTGCCGCGCATGACTTTGGCGGGTCAAGGCGTTGGCGTAGTACCACGTGAGCATTCCGAGACCAAGAAGGCTCATCAGGCTGATGGCGAGAACATTGCTGACACGCGATTGCACTGAGGGCGCACGCGCCAGCGTTGCGCTGCTGCGTTCACCGCGCACCGCGTCGGCTTCCAGCTCCTGCTCAGTCATGGCACGCCTCCTTGCACCCGCCGCTCGACCTCCGGCGCCACCGTGCCGGACTCCAGGCGCTTGCCGCCGCCGGCATAAGCGCCATTGACAATGCACCCGACAAGTTTCCCGCGCCGCAGGACGAAACGCCGCGCCACGCGATGAATGACGATGTCGCCGGCATCAACGCTGAAATTCAGCAGCGATTCGCTGTTATCAGCGTTGCGCACGAAAATCGCCGGCAGGTCGCCGTTCGCGGAAAACCTCAAACGCGTGTGCACGCCGTCGTCGGAAGCGGCGAACGGTTTCAAGGTGGGCTCGCCGCAATACCAGTAGTCGATGTTCTGCGGCCGATGACTCGATGCATTTTCCAGCTGCGAGTCCAGCAGCTTCGCCGTAGCCTCGGCATTGGCCTTTGCCGGCGTTTGTGGATAGATGAATCGCAATGAATAGACGGCATCGTCTTCGATTGGGCGCTGCGACGCGGCGCTGTAGTCGATGTGATAGTGCCTGCGGTTCGTGAGCACCGTGATATTGGTCGCGACCTTGGCGGCTTTGGGTTTCAGGAATAAATGATTTTCCTGCCCGACGAATGCCAGACCTTCCATGTCTCCGGCGCCCAGTCCCACGAATGTCTCGCCCGGCTCGAATTCCAGATCGATCTGATAACCGATGAAGCCGCGCAGTCTGTACACTTCGGCGCCGTCGTAGGCGGCCGTGCGAATACGGCCGTCCAGGCCACCCTTTGCCGGAATGGTCTCGGCTCGCGCGCCGTGGCTCAGCAGCATCATCGCCAGCAGACTGAAGCAGCAGAGGCGCTTCATGCCACTTCGCAGAGCGGTCATCGGGCAGCCTCGCTGATGACTTCGGGTTCGGTGCGGAACTCGACGATTTTGAATCCCAGCGGATTCCAGCGGCGCGTCTTCGGGTCCCTGGCGGCCTCGCCGTACGCATATTGAATGGTCGCCACCCAGTGGCCGAACGATTCTTCGGCGCCCGGCCCTTGGCGCGCCGCCTTGAGATATCGCACCTGAGCCAGATCCGACAACCCACTCGCACGCGTGAAGAAGCTGACGGAGTTAACCTGCACTCGCACGCTGCTGCCGTCTTTGTGGATGTTCAAGGGCGAGTTCGGATTGGTGACGGTCCACAATGCATACCAAGCCTGATTGCGCTGCGCGGAATGGAAGGCGCCGCATTCCTCGTAGTCGCTCTCCGCTGTGGAGAAATTGAAGCGCTCGCAGACACTGACGTAGTGGCTCAGAAAATATCGGGTGACGGCCTCCTCCGGTGTCGCGCGGCCGGCGAGTATGGGCACCACATCGACGATGCCGGTGCTGGCGTCGACCCGCACCAGGTAGGGGACGATCTGTTTCAAAGGCATGAGCAGGAGAACGGCGACCGAGCTTGCGACGGCACATAACCATCCGGCGCCCGCGACCCACCATGCAGAGCGCGTACTGCGTCGAAACTGCGCGACGCGATCCGCGTCCCAGGACTCGGCGGTGACGAAATATTCCTGGCAGTCGGCGGCCGTCACGGCAACTTTCCTGGAGTGGCCGCTGCCGGAGCCCTTGCCGACGGCGCGTTGATCGGCTGAAGGTGCTTATCACAGCGTACCGGCGACGCCGAGCAAGCGCTAAGCGCAAATGCTAGACAAAGAATCGAACGCATGGACGGTTTCCTTTGCGGGTTGCGTTTATGGGCGCCGCGCCCGCCAATTGCGAGCTAACGCGCCAATGCCGGCGCCGGTGTTGCGTACCGCGGCACCGGTGTTACGAACGGTGGCACCTATCGTGCGTGCGACGCGCGGTGCCGCATAGCGCGCGGCCGGCTTTGCCAAAGCTGCCGTCGTGCGCGTGGCCCAGGAGAACCCACGGCTGGTGGCGCCAAAGGAACTGAGCGCCGCGCCGCCCGCCAGACCGGAGGCGATCGGCATCACCTGGCGCAAAACCAAAAAAACCAGGAGCGCCACGAGCATCATGTTCAGAGCATCCACGGTCAAAATGGCGGTGCCGCGGGCCGCTGTCTGCGCCGCGTAGGATTGGACGATTCGCAGCAGCAGCGCAGCCACCATGACCGTGAGCACCGTGATGAGGCCGTAGTTGGCGAGCTGGGCAATCCACGCGCCGAAAAATCGCCGCGTGGCGTCGAAGAACAACAGAGCGAAGAACAGCGGTCCCAGTGCCAGCAGCACGGCAAGTGCGATGCTCGATAGCGCGATCAGAAACATTGTGTACACGCACAGCACGCCGATCAAACACCACACGACTGCGCCCGCCAGGCAAAAGCCGACATCCTTCCACAACCCGGCCTGGTCCCACAGATTGCCGGCGACGGCGCCGCCGCTGTCCCAGATGGCATCGATGGTCCTTACCGGATCGTCGGCGCCCACCATCGAGGCTGCAAGTTGCGCCGGTGCGTTGTAGAACGTGTCGACAATCACGGTGTTGTAGAGCCAAAGCCGCAGTCCCACCCCGAGGATCAGCGCGATCAACGCGATACGCTTCAATCCCGCTTCGAACGGCTCGGTGATCTTCCCCGTGAGGTGCAGATAGCCCCAGGCCATCACGTAGATCGTCGCCAGCGTGAGCACCGCAGGTTCCAGCACGCCGGCCAGCCGCGAGGTGTTGTCGCCGATGTAGGTGGCAAGCTGCGCGTTGAGCCACGACCAAAATGTAGCGAAGAATCCCATGAGACTACGGAACCGGCTGAAAGCGAGCCTCGAAGCGCCCGTGCCCATCGATGACCCGTTCCCGGGCTTGCTGGTCCAGCGCGGCTGCCTGCGCTTCGGTCGACTGATTGAGAATTTGCAGTTTGGTCTGCTCGTTCTGCAGCATGCCGAGCTCGGCGTTGATTCTCGCCTGCAGGTCCAATATTCCCTTCTGATCCG
>DATHKV010000174.1:0-7256 GCA_035488895.1 Steroidobacteraceae bacterium | reverse complement strand
GTCGCGCCCTCGTCCTGCCAGACGGTCAGCGGCGTCGTGGTCGTGGCGCGGTAGTGAAAGAGCTTCGCGCCGGACTGCGGCACGCCGCTGTCATTGGTGATCTGGCGGCCGGACAGGAAAGACAGGATCGTTGGCATTATTGAGCGGCCCCTTGAACCGAGCTGTTATGTTCCTGAATCGTGCCCAGAAAGGCCTGAAGAGCCGCATCGAACCGCTGATCGCCGTAAGCCGCCCGTGCGGGCGACGGCCCCTCAGCCGCGCTCGCAGCCGCCTCGGCGTCCCTCGCCGCGTTCGGCGGAATGTCTCCGGGGATCTGCAGGGCGTTCGCGCTCGCCAGCGGTCCGGCGAGCTGTGCCGCATGACCGGTGAGCACGCTGCGCACGGGGGAGGGCTCGGGGACTTGGGCCATCTGATAGGCGCTCTCCACACCGCCAGCCCGCAAGAAGCTGGGCAGGTTGCGCGCAGCATCGTTGCGATCGCGGTTAAGTTCCCCCGGGCTGGGGTCGTAGGCATCGGCGGCGGTGTAGGGGGCGAGCATGCTCATGCCAGCGCCGCCAGCGCTTCGCACAGCCTGGGGCAGCTTGCTGAGGCCGTACATCCCGGCCGCCATGCCCCCCGTAGCTGCGGCGCCCTCCTTGATGCCCTGTGTGCGCGCCTCGCCTGGCTCAGCCCCCGCCGCTTCTGCATTGTTCGAGGCTGCATCATAGGCCAGCGCGCCAGCGGCGAGCGGTAGCAAGACCGAGGAGGCCACACGAGAGCTTGCCAGACGCTTCACCGCGCCCGCAATGCGCTGCCCGGGGCCTACGCCCAACTCTGTCGCCACAGCGGCGCGATTGGCGTCCGTGACATTGTTGTTCAGATATTCGACGGCCTGAGCCTTGGTGCGGATGCCGGTGGCACCAGCAGCCTTTGCCGCAGAGATCAGCCGATCGCTTGGCGTGCGAAGAGCGGGGGCATCTGGTGGGGGAGGGGGTGGAGGTGGACGACCTTCAGTATTCCGCAAGCCCTCCTCAACCCCGTGGATTGCCGAAACGTTGCGGCCTATTTCCGGCGGTGTCCGGCCAAAAACACTACGCATTCCGCCTTCGAACGCCATGCCGCCACCGGCCGCCAGCATGCCCGTGCCGCCCATGCGATACAGATCGCGCTCCAAGGGGCTGCGTGCGCCTTCGGCCGCTGGCCCCCGGAGCTGCAATCCCTCATAAGCCAGGGCAGCCGCAGGCAGTCCATAGACCATTCCACGCGCGGTCATTTCAGGGATAGCACGGGCACCGCGAGGCGGCATGAACGGCTGCGCAGCCCGCACAGCGCCAGCACCGCGCCCACGCGATACAGGATCGTCGAAATTGATCGGATTGCTGCGGACATCATCGGCAATGCCCTTCAGATTCTCATAGCGCCCACCAAGGGCAGAATCGATCACGCCAGTGCCAATGCGCGCGCCTATGTGGCCGGCGCCAATGCCGGTTATAATCGGCCCCGCAACCTTGCCAACGTCGATCGCCTTGCCTGTCGGAGATTCCTGGAAAGCCTTCGTGGCTTTCGCTTCATCATCCGCGCCAGCGGTACGCTTCGCTACATCGATCTCATTCGAGAGAGTGCCAATGCGATTTTGCAGCTCGCCGCGCTTAGCCAGGGCCTCCTGATAGAGCCGCTCATTTTCGTCGATCTGAGCGCGGCCCTTATCGATATCAGCCTGCCCCTTGCGGCCTCGCCTGATCTCTGCCTTTTGCGCCTCGGAATAGCGCTCAGGCATCTGCACTCCCTCCAGATCCCGCATAAGGGATTGGAGCAGTTGTTCTCTTGCGTCCATTGGCGTAATCTCAGTCCCGGATTTGGAGCGGAGGCTTCACGGTGCGTACCGCCTGGCAGAGGCAACTATCGAATTGGGAGAGGTCTGTTACCGAGACCTCGTTCTGGGCTAAGCGACGCCTGGATTGGCCGCTTTATCTCGCATTCGCAGCGTTCTGGTGGATCGCGATACTGGCCATTGAGGCGTATCGTTGATCAGAGCAATCCTGTTCCCGTTGCGTTTGCTTGGCAGCTTCCTGATGGCGATGGCGAGGATTTACGTCTGTCTCATCATCGGCACTGTCGCCGTCGTTCTGCTCTCAGACATCCTCGCGCCGGTCGGACATGTCCTGGCGCCAATCGGTTCGATCATCGACTTGCCCTTCGCCTGGCTCAGATCGCTATCGTGGGAAACCCGAGACTCTCTTTTGCAACTCGGCTGGCTCTGCATGGTCGCAATCGTCGCCGCCTGGCTCATTGACGATTGGCTGCCGTCGTATCCACCAACTTCATCGTCAGCACATGCATCAGATTCTGCACTTGCGGATCAGGTTCCCGCTCTGCCAGCCGCGCCAGGTCCCGCGCATGCACTCGGAGCGCGCGAAGTTTACCGGGGTTCCCTGACAACTCTGCCGCCCGCGTGAGCCAGCGCACATAGGCCGGCGACGACATGAACTTGCCGAACGCATAGGCCCCGGCTGCCGGCGTCGCCAGAGCCGCTGCCGGGCCAACATTCCCGACCGCCGCCTGTCCAACCGCATTGAACAGCGAGAACAGCGCCGTGAGCCCCAGCGCGTTCGTCGTGCTGCGCGAGGTGTTGGCCATCGCCTCGAAGTTCGCCATGCGGTCGGCCACGCGCGTGAAGCGGTCGAGCGCGACGCGGAGCGACCTGCCGTCGCGCGTCTGGTTGAAAAGGACGTTCTTGCCCTCCTCGCTCATATTCTTCCAATTGGTGATAGCGCTATTGACCGAGAACCCGGCATCCTCGGTGAGGCCGCGCGCGCTGCCTACCGGGCGCCCCATCTCCCTGATGATGCCGGACGAGATATCGCCCCACTCGTCATCTTTGAGGCTGCGCCTCAGCGCCGTCAGCCGCGCGAAGTTGCCGCCCTTCCTGCCGCCCATGGCGTCTTTGGTAATGCCCAGCGCGAGTTGCTCGGCGCTCTGTGCGCCGTAAAGCTTCTCCAGCGTATCGAGCCGCCCGACCGAAGCCTTGGTGAACTGATCGGCGCGACGGAAATCATGGATAGCGCGCTTCACCGCGGTCGCCGTCTCCGGCTTCCCAGCCTTCGTGTAATGCTCGACGTTGCGATCCAAGAGCTCGATCATATCCTCGGTCATCGCCGATTGAATGCGGCGCATGTCCGACAGGTTGAGCGTGTTCTTCTCGGTATCGGCCATGCCTGAGGCCAGCCGCCGGAAATTCGAACGCACGTCGCGCATGGTCTGCAATGTGCCGCGCCATTTGCCGCCCATGATGTCTTCGGCGATCTGTCCGGCAACGCCGCCACGGATCGGGAAGGCCAGCCTGGGATCGACGGGTTCACCGCCGCGCGTTTCGTTCATCATGCGCTGATTGCGCGCCGTCAGATCGTCCAGCACCGCCTTGGTGTTGGTCATGTTGCCGAGAAAGCGCGTGGTGTCCTTCTTCGACTTGCCCTTCTGCATTTCCTCGGGGATGCCGCGCCAGGCGCGCTCGTAGAGCGCATCCTGCTTGGTCTTGATCGAGGTCTCGCGCGCGGGTTCGCTGACGATCTCCGACAGGCGCTCATTGGAAAGCTTGGCCGCACTGTTCTCGATGGTGTCGGCGGAGCGTGCATCCTTGAACCGATTGATGCCCTGCTCGGCGACATTGCCCACATCGCGATAGGTGCGGGCATCGCCATATTCCGAGGCCACCCGCTCACCGGCATCGCGCGTTTCGCCGATGGCGCGTTCCAGTCGGTTGCGGATAGGCGCGCCAATGAAGAAGGGCGCTTCGGAAAGCTGCTTGACCGTGCCGGCGGTGCCTGCCTCGGTGAGCGCCGGGCCGAACGGCTCGACACCGGCCGCCTTGAACGCATCGATATCGGCCAGCCGCTCATTGCGTACGGCCGCGCGAGCGACGGTGCTTTCCGGCACCGGCTTATTGGCGATCCTGGCGCCCACCGCCGCTATGCCGCGCGGCGCGGCACCCATCGTATTGAGCATCGGGATTGCGGGCGCTATCTCGCCGACATGCTGCATGGTCGCCAAGGTCGGGATGTCGCGCCAGTCGTGCGTCTCGATAGCGCTCTTACCCTCATTCGCGCGAGCAAAATCACGCTCGCTCTCGCTGATGCTCTCGCCGGTCTTTGGCGCCACAGCACCGACTACATCGCCCGCGCCATATTCGCCGCGCGTCGCCATGCGCACCGGCATCGAGGCAAGGAAGCTCGCCGCGTCGGTGATTATCTTGCCGCCGGTGCGCGTGGCCTCATACGCCTTCTGCTCGCCCTCCATGCCGCGCTGGCGCTGCACGCCCTCGATGGCGGCGGCTTCTGGCGTGGCGGGCGTCCCGATGCCCTCCGGGGTAGGCACGCGCGCCTCATTGAAGTTCGCCTGCGTCTTCGCCAGCTCCTGCCGATAAAGCTTCTCGTCTTCCGGCTCCTGAAAAGTGGCCGGCTGGGCAAGCGGGGCGAATTGCGCAAACGGGTTCGTGCCCGCTCCGCTGCTTGGGGCGAACTGAGCGAAGGGGTTATCTGCCACCGGCTATCTCCCCAGCGCCTTGGCGGCAGCGCCTTGGCCAAAGATTTCATCGAATTGCTGCATGGTCTGCGGCGTTGGATTGCCCTTGAGCATTTTGAGCGCTTCCGGCGGCACGGCGGCGCTATAGGATGGGGAGTTGCGCGCGTTCGGATCGGCCGGAAGCTGACCCGTGTCCTTCACCATGCCTTCATCGAGCATGATGCGGCTGGGATCGGCGCCAGCCTTGCGCGCAATGTTTTCGTACTGCCCCTTGAGTTTGCCGAAACGCTCCGTCTTCTCGCCGGCCAACGCTTCGCCCGCTGTGACGAACTGCTCTCGCATGGATGGCGTAAGCCGCGTGCCGGCGATGACCTTGTTATAGGCGTTGACCACACGCTCAGGCACCCCGCCGGTTTGCTCAGCGGTCGCATACTCGCCTTCGCGCACCACCGAGGTCGGATCGAGCATTTTCATGTAGGCGTAGACCATGGCAATGTCGCCCGCACCAGTATCGAGCGTCTTCGCCTTGCGCAGCTTGCCGACGCTGTCATTGATGGTGCGCATATCGCCGGACAGAGCCGTATATTCCTTGCGCAACGCCTGCTCGTGCTTGCTCTGCTCCAGCGTCAGTTCTGGATCGGCATTGCCGCCCGCGTATGGCTTAACCTCACCGCTGAATTTGTTGCCTACACCATATTTGGTGAATTCATACTGCGCCCTATCGGCTGGCGGCGCAGTGAAGACAGGCTTTTGCGTGACGGGATCAACAAGCGTCTTTCCAGGCTCCACCTCGAGCAGTTTGCGAGCTGCGACCTCCGCCTTCCGCCGGTCATTCTCCAGCCCGATCGCCTCCAGCGTCTTGCCCGACTGCGCCAGCACCATGTCGCGCGCGGAAAAGTCGGTATATTTCGACACATCGAGCCCCGCCCCCTGCGCGGCCTTGATCGCGGCGCCCCACTTCTCCGGCGTATCGGCCGTCATGGCCAGATTGCCCAGCGTGGCGTGGAATTTCTCGGTCTTCTTGAGCGCATCGTCCGACGCCTGGCGCATCATCTGATTGACCTGATTGCCGCCCTCGAAATTGCCGCCTGCGTAGAGCGTCGACTTCGCGCCGGCCAAGTCGCCTTCGGCCGCCTGGCCGCCGGCCTGCACCGACAGGTCGCGGTTGCGCATCGTGTCGCCGAGCGCATAGCCCTGGGCAGCGGATTTGAACCATTCGCCGCTATCGGGAATATAGGGAGCGAGCAAGCCGGCCATCAGGCAACCTCGGACATGTTAAGAAAACTCAGATTTTCGAACATGACGAACCGGTCATGTTAACCGAAATACTTCCGGGCATTATTCACGCCGAATGCGGTGAAGGGATCGTAACTTGCGCCACCCACAGAGGAACCCGGCACCTGTCCAGCCGCCAGCCCATTGCTATACATGTTGTAATTGGCGAGATTGTTCAGCCCGCCAGCCACTGCGTTGCCCGCCCCAGTGATGCCCTGACCTTGCAACAGCCCGGCATTGGAGAGCAGCGACCCTTGCGTTGCCGCCGACTGCTGCCCGGCCGCTGCCGTCGTTGACGCCGCCGCACGCCCGGTGTCCACCAGCCCGCCAAGCTGCGACAGGCGGGTATTGTAGGCGCTGAGCAGGTTCTTCTGCCCATAGTCGTAAAGCGCCGCGCGGACATTGCCGCCGCCCTGACCGCTGAGCGTGTAGCGGTCATCCACGGTCTTGGCCCCGAAGTCGTTCGCCGCTTGCCAGCCCGGGTCGGTTTGGAACTCATCGGAGAACTGCTGCTGCGCCGGCCGGCCATTCACGCCAACGGCATTGTTGTAGATGTTGAGCGCGTTCTCGCCGGACGAGGTGTAGGGCGCGAGCAGCGCCTTCGATTCCTCATATTGCCGCGCTTGCAAGCTCGCCGCGCTCTTGGCTGAATCCGCTGCCTTGTTCGCCCCATAGATCTGCGAGCCGGCCCCGATTACGGCAGCTCCGATAATTGCGGCAGTCGTGCCGATCATGTGGTGATGTCCTAGAGGGTTTTTATGAAATGAGTTTCTAGCGGCACGTAGCCCATGCGCATGTAGAACTTT
Organism: Steroidobacteraceae bacterium; assembly: GCA_035488895.1. Taxonomy (GTDB): domain Bacteria; phylum Pseudomonadota; class Gammaproteobacteria; order Steroidobacterales; family Steroidobacteraceae; genus Bog-1198. The sequence continues at coordinate 678 of DATHKV010000174.1, read as the reverse complement.
GCCACGCGCTCATTCGGCGCGCCCATGACCGAATGAATAACGCCGTTCTCCTGTGCCCACTTTTCAGCAGCCAAGAACAGTTTCACGCCGCCGCCGCGCGCTTCCGGCGCGCAATACCAGAACCACTGCGACAGGATGGATTCACCGGAATAGGGATGTATGGTCGCGACCACCCCAAGCATGCCGGCCAGCTCGCCGTAGAACTCATCCACCAGCAGCAGTCCGTGCGGCTCCTCGATGAGCATGAGCGCAAGGGCTTTCATCGCCTTGCGGTTGAGCGCGAGGAAATTCCCGTAATGACTTTCCAGCAGCTCGCGCTCGCCGAGCACCGCGATCTGGTCGATGTCATCGGGCGTCGCTTCGCGGATCATGTGGCGTCGAAGACTGTGACTTGAACGCGTCCGCCGCCGCCATTGCCGCCATTGCCGGTTTCCGAGCCCCCGCCGCCTCCGCCAGGCCGCGTGCCGGCTGTGCCGTTCGCCGCCGCAGTTGCTCCCGCACCGCCACTACCGGCGCAAATGCTGACTCCGCCAGCGCCAGGTATGCCTGTGTCGGAAGCTCCGCCGCCCCCGCCGCCGCTCCAATGGGAAACGCCACCGGCTCCGCCAGCACCCGCCGCATTGGAGCCGCCGCCACCACCGCCACCGCCAAAATAGCCAGCCCCACCCGCACCCGCTG
>DATHKV010000173.1:0-6169 GCA_035488895.1 Steroidobacteraceae bacterium | reverse complement strand
GCTCACTGCCGGCAGCGCTCTCCCTTCTTATAGAGTGTTGGCGGAACAACTTTTGGTGAGCCTCATCACGGTCAAGCGAGCTTACGAAGAGTTGGAGCGCGAAGGCATCACCTTCAGCAGACAGGGGTTGGGAACCTTTGTGGCTGCTCGCGGCAACGATCGAACCCGGGCCGACCGCCGTGCGCTTGCGCGCGATGCCCTGCGATCGGCCATTCACGCAGGCCGCGAGGCAGGCGTCACGGATCGCGAATTGATCCAAATGCTGCGCGATGAAATGAAGCCGGAACCGACCGAATCAACGCCGAGGCCATCCGAGGTAGTGCCCCATGAGTGAATCCGCGATCGAATTTCAAGACGTTCAAAAATCCTTTGGGCTCGCTTTCTCTCTGGGGCCGCTGACCTTGTCAGTACCGCGAGGGTCAATTTACGCGCTGATTGGACCCAACGGCGCCGGAAAATCGACGGCTCTCAACATGTTGATGGGCATGGGCGAGCCCGCACTGGGCAGCATCAGGGTTTTGGATCGCGCTATCCGCGAGGATGAAGTCGAGGTCAAGCGTCGCACCGCCTATGTAAGTCCCGACATGGACTATCGCGCCTGGGGAACGGTGGGGCGCGCGGTGGATTTTGTGCGCGGGTTCTATCCGGACTGGAACGCGGCGCGCTGCGAGGAACTGCAATTCGCGTTCGGCGTGCACCGCGATAGCCGGGTCGACGCTTTGTCATTTGGTGCGCGCATGAAGCTTGCGTTGATACTGGCCTTGTCACGAGACGCGGAACTGCTGGTGCTGGATGAACCGACTCTCGGTCTCGATGCCATCGCGCGGCGTCAGTTGTTTGCCGAACTGCTCAAGTTCATGGCGGGCGATGACCGTACCATTCTGATTTCCTCCCACCAACTCACGGATCTGGAACGCTTTGCCGATCACGCGGCGATCATGAATCAGGGCAAGTTGCTGACTTCGGGCCGCATGGACAAACTGGTCGAGCGCTACCGTCAATTCGATGCGCGCATAGTGAGTGAAGTCGGCTCGAGCATACCCGGCGTTTCCGTGATCGATCGTCAAGGCGACCGTGTTCGGCTGTTGGTCGATTCCGAGTCGGCGCCCGCGGATGCGCTCGAGACGGCGCAAATCGAAGTATTGGCCCAGGTTACGCTCACGCTGGAGGATTTATTCCTTGCGCTCATCAAGAGCGCGAATATGCGGAGTGGCTGGTGGCCGCTCACGAGTGCGGCATGAATCGCGTGGTGTATCGCCTGTTGAAGCGATATTTGATGCGCAGCGCGTGGCTGTACGCCTTTTTAGGAGCGCTGCAATTTCTCATGACGACTGCTTTTTGGGCCTTCAAGTATGATCGCGCGCCCGTCGCGGTCGTGCTGCTGGGTATTTGGGCGGCGATTGCGGCGGTGAACAATCGCAGTCTTGTCTGGCGCAGCTTTCCGCTCGGTGAAGCGGATGCGAGTCTGTTTCGGTGGTGGGCGATCGCGGGGGCTCCGGGGATTTATCTCACGCTGCTGACATTGATCGCCTGGGCTTCGCAGCTCTCCAGCGGATTCTCAGTACCGGATGCCGGCACGATCTTGGAGGGCGTACTCGGTGCCTGGGCCGTACTCGGCGTTCTCGCCGCGCTGTCGCGTGGGGCAGTTTGGTCCGGCAAGAGTTTTCGCACGGCCAGAATAATCGGTGCAGTAGTCGGTTCGGCGTCGTTGCTTGCCTATGGCGTGCCGGTTGGGTCAGCCGCACGGCCATACTCTGCAGTATTCATTTGTGCGGGCTTGATCCTCTTGTTTGTCTCAGCCGCGCGGGCGCGCCGGGGTTTGGATTGGCGCTGGCCGGACCTCGCGAATCGAAGCCCGAAATCCAGGCTCAAGCACGCATCTCTCTGGCCACATCGTTACGGCCTGAGCGTCATATTGATCCCGCTCGCACAGCGCTCGGCGATTCTTGCGCTCGTTGCAACGGTGATCATCGTGTCGCTGCAGAGAATATTTCCGCGAGCCTCGGGCGTGCTTTTCTGGGCCTATTTCATCGGTCTTTCCACAACCGGGCTTTTTCTGACCTTTCAAGTTCGCAGGGCGTTTCAACCCCTGCGCTGCCTGCCGTTGAGCGCGAAGCAACTCGCAGGATTGCTGCAACTGATCGGGGCTCTACCCGGTTTGGCCACGCTCGGCTTGACGCTGCTGATCAATCGCGCCGTGTTGAACGCGGGAGTGGATATCAGGCAAGTGTTTACCTTCGCACTCGTCATCATTGCCGCCCAGGTGTTCCCTGTCTCGCAAACGACGATGTCTCACCGAAGCAAGTTTCTCGAGTATTGGATGCCGCTATTTCAGCGCACCTTTTTTCCCGTTTATTTGGGACTGACGGCTGCAAGTTGGGCCGAGATTTATGGCCGATTTACCTGGGTGCGATGGCCGCTTCAAGCCGGGGGAGTCGCGCTTTGCATCATCGGCTATTTCGTTTTGGTGCAACAACTGCGCGCCGGCATTCGACCGTCGAACAACGAGAATGCCTTCTCTTGAGTAAAATCAGCGGATGAACTCGCGAATTGTTTACTCAACCGGCATCGGCAGCCTCTGCCCGAATTGCCGGCGCCCGGTGCGTGAATGCGTGTGTCCCAAGGGCGCGCCGGGAGCAGCCAAGCCGGCCGCGGTGCGGGTCGCGCGAGAGACTCAGGGCCGAGCAGGGAAGGGAGTCACCACCATCACGGGTTTGCCCCTACCCTTGAGGGAAATCGAAGCGCTCGCCACGAAGCTTAAGAAGCGCTGCGGATCGGGTGGCACCGTGCGCGCGGGAATCATTGAAATTCAAGGCGATCACCGCGACACCATCGTCGCGGAGCTGATCAAATTGGGCTGGCCTGCAAAGCGCTCCGGCGGCTGACCGCACGGAAGATATATGACGGCTTGCGCTTCAATCCCTGGTGCCGCTTCTGTATCATGCCGCCCACTCGCGATAAGAGCTGTCTGGAGAGAGTCCTTTTAGTAGGGCCGCCGAAGGCGCAACCGCCCGGAAACGCTCAGGCACATGAACGGCAGACTCTCGCGATCTCTGGAGAGCGATCGCACCAGGCGATCCACCGAAGGGGAGCAGCGCTTGAACATTAGCGCGCAATCTCTCAGGTCTTAAGGACAGAGGGGCGAAGCACGAAGGTGCTGGCGTCTCTGTATTCGTTTGCCGCGAGGTTGCGATGGGCCTTAAGACTCCTCTATACGACACTCATGTGCTGCAAGGCGCCAAAATCGTCGACTTCGGCGGTTGGGACATGCCGTTGCACTATGGATCGCAGATCGAAGAGCACCATGCGGTGCGTCGGGATGCGGGCATGTTCGACGTCTCGCACATGTGCATCGTCGACTTGACCGGCGGCCGCGTGCGCGAGTTTTTGCGCTTTCTCCTCGCCAACGATGTTGCCCGGCTCAAAACATTCGGCAAGGCCCTGTACTCCTGCATGCTCCTGCCCAACGGCGGCGTGATCGACGATCTGATCGTCTACTACATGTCTGAGACCTGGTACCGCATGGTGGTCAACGCCGGCACGCGCGACAAGGACCTGGCCTGGATACGCCGGCACGCCATTGATTTCGACGTGACCGTCGTTGAACGCAAGGAATTGGCCATGATTGCCGTGCAAGGTCCCAATGCGCGGCGCAAGGCAGCGATGCTGCTGAAGCCTGAGCAGCAGGCGCCGGCACTGGAATTGAAACCCTTCTTCGGCGCGCCCTTCGGCGCCTGGTTCGTGGCCCGTACCGGCTACACGGGAGAGGACGGGTTCGAAATCATGATTCCCGCGGCGGAAGCGGCGGTTGCGTGGGGTCGCCTGCTGGAGCAGGGCGTCAAGCCCGCAGGTCTCGGCGCCCGCGATACGCTGCGGCTCGAAGCCGGCATGAGCCTCTACGGCAACGACATGGATGAAAACTTTCACCCGCTGGAGTCCGGCCTCGCCTGGACCGTTGCCTTCGAGCCTGCAGATCGCGATTTCATCGGCCGTGAGGCGCTCATGCGCGCGCAGCGCGAGAGCGGCCGGGAACTGGTCGGATTGCTGCTCGAGGATCGCGGCGTGCTCCGCAGCCATCAGAAAGTATTGGTCACCGGCGGCATGGCCGGCAATTCCGGCGAGGTCACGAGCGGAACTTTCTCGCCGACATTGAATCGTTCCATTGCGTTGGCGCGGGTGCCGAAGACTTCGCAACCGGCGGTGCAGGTCGACATCCGCGGCAAAATGCACGCGGCACGCATCGTCAAACCGCCGTTCGTTCGCCATGGCAAGGCATTGATCGACATCAGCTAGGGGAATTTTATGAGCAACAACATACCGAGCGATCTGAAATACACCAAGAGTCACGAGTGGGTGCGTCAGGGGCAAAACGGCGCATTGGAAATCGGCATTACCGACCACGCGCAAAGCGCGCTCGGCGACCTGGTGTTCGTCGAAGTGCCCGATGTGGGGCGCGCCCTGACCGCCGGCGAAGCTTGCGCAGTGGTCGAATCGGTGAAGGCGGCATCCGATGTGTACAGCCCCTTGGCCGGCAAAGTCGTCGCGAACAACAGCGCGCTCGCCAACAAGCCCGAACTGCTCAACGAAGATCCGTACGGTGCGGGCTGGTTGTTTCGCCTGGAAGCCGCCGGCGGCGCCAACGTCTCGGGGCTCCTGAGTCCAAGCGCCTACGAAAGCTTTTTGGCCGAAGAGGCCGAGTAAGGGACGCATATGGCATACATTCCTCACACGCCAGACGACATCGCCGGCATGTTGGCCGTCATCGGCGCGCGCTCGATCGACGAACTGTTCGATGAGATTCCCGCGGACCTTCGCGCCGGCACTCTCAATGTGCCCGCGCCCATGTCGGAAATGGAGATTGCGCGGCTGATGGCCGAGCGCGCCGCGATCGATGGGCGGCCGCTGAATTTCATCGGTGCCGGCGCCTATGAGCATCACATTCCCGCGCCCGTATGGGCCATTGCGACACGCGGAGAATTTTATTCCGCTTACACGCCCTACCAGGCGGAAGCAAGCCAGGGCACGCTGCAGTTGATCTATGAATATCAATCCATGATGTGTGCGCTCACGGGCATGGAAGTGTCGAACGCCTCGCTCTACGACGGCGCCTCGGCGCTGGCAGAGGCCTGTCTCATGGCGGTGCGCTCCAATCGCGGTTCCAGCTCGCGCCGCATCTTGATGCCGCGCGCGGTCAATCCGACGTACACCTTAGTGGCGCAGGCGATCGCCGGCAATCAAGACATCAGCTTCGTGCCGGTGGATTTCGATCGCACGTCCGGCCGCACGCTGCTCGAGACGCTCAAGCCCTACGGCGGCCAGGATTTCACGGCGCTCGTGGTGCAGCAGCCGAATTTTTTCGGCAGCATGGAAGAGGTCGATGAACTCACCGATTGGGCGCATGCCAACAAGATCATGCTGATCGCGGTGGTGAACCCCACGTCTCTGGCGCTGTTGAAGCCTCCGGGTCAATGGGGCGCGCTCGTCGATGGCGCGCAGGGTGCCGACATCGTGTGCGGCGAAGGCCAGGCGCTGGGTGTGCCGCTGTCCTCGGGTGGACCCTATTTCGGCTTCATGGCCACTCGCATGCACTACGTGCGGCAAATGCCCGGACGAATCGTCGGACGCACCGTGGACCTCGAAGGACGGCCGGGATTCAGTCTGACGCTGCAGGCGCGCGAGCAACACATACGCCGCAGCAAGGCCACCTCCAACATCTGCACCAATCAGGGCCTGATGGTGACGGCAGCGACCATCTATATGACGCTTCTGGGGCCTGCAGGGCTGGCGGCCGTCGCGCAAGCCAGCATGCAGCGCACCGCGGATCTGGTCGCGGCGTTAACCAAGGTGCCGGGCGTGAAGCGCGCCTTCACGGCGCCGCATTTTCACGAGGCCGTCTTGATCCTGGATCGCGCGCCGGCCGCGGTGCTCGCGGCCTTGTCGCGAAAGGGAATCCTCGGAGGATTGGATCTCAGCGAACGCTATCCCGAATTGGGCCATGCGCTTTTGGTATGCGCCACCGAAACCAAGCTCGGCGCCGACATCGATGCGTATGCCGCCGCGTTGGCCGAGGCGATGAACGCCGCGCGAGCGGCCTAGGAGAAATGCCGATGCAACTCAACTCACGCGAACCGGTGATATTCGAATTGAGCAAGCCAGGACGCGGGGCGGT
>DATHKV010000172.1:0-6930 GCA_035488895.1 Steroidobacteraceae bacterium | reverse complement strand
TGCGGCTCGTCCCGCTGGATTTACTGCGACGGGCGCCCCGCCTGGGTGGCGAAGAACCGCTATTCCATGCCGGAAAAGCTGCTCTACAAAAAGGGCGAAGGCTATGACGCGCTCGCGCCCTTCTTCCCCCAGCCGCAACCCAAATCCCAACCCAAGGCCAGTAAGAAGGCCGCGTAAGGAGTATCGATCATGGCCAATCTCGGCATGACCTTCAATCCCGATGAAGTCGAGGAAGACGCCTTCGAGCCGCTTCCGGCCGGGGATTATCTCGCTCAGATCATCGAGAGCGAAATCAGCGACACCAAGTCCGGCAACGGGCAGATGCTCAAGCTGGTGTTCGAAATCCTGTCAGGCGACCAGCAAAGCCGCCGCGTCTGGGACCGGCTGAACATCGTCAACGCCAATCCCGACGCTCAGCGCATTGCCCAGCAGCAGCTGAAGCGGCTGTGCGATGCGTGCGGTACCGGCGCGATTGTGGATTCCGAAGAGCTGCACTTCAAGCCGCTGAACATCCGCGTCGGGATCAGGATCGACAAGACGGGCAATTACGGCCCGCAGAACACCATCACGAAGTGCTGGGAAGCGGGTAGCGCTCAGCCTGCTCAGGCGGCCAAGCCTGCCGCCGCGAAGGCGGCTCCTAAGCCAGCTGCCAAGGCTGCGGCGTCCGGCGGGCGTCCGTGGTCGAAAACCCAAGCGGCGTGAACGGAAACGGCTAGTCCCTATAGGCCTAGGGGCTAGCCGCTCACGCAATCGGAAGTCGAACGTTTTCCATCATAGCCGGAGAGGGCCGTATAGTCATGCCCACAATTCCCGCCCCTATTTCCCACACCGTCGATGCGATTTACGCCTGGCATGAGAGCCGCCGGAATGCCTTCGAAGGCGACGGCATTTCTGTATCCGAGCTGGGGCACGAGTGCCATCGGTACCTCTGGTACAAATTCCGTTGGGCCTTCACCGAGCCGCCCAAGCAGGGGCGCATGCTGCGCCTGTTCGAGACGGGCGATCGAGAAGAGCTTCGCATGCTGGAGGAGCTTCGCGCCATCGGCTGCAAGGTTTCAGGCGAGCAGGAGCGCGTTACCGCCTGCCAGGGGCATGTGCGCGGCAAGATCGATGGCAAGGTCGTCGGCATCCCAGAGGCACCCGTCACTCAGCACGTCGTCGAGACGAAGACGCACAAGGCGGAGAGCTGGCGCGCGGTCGTCAAGCACGGCGTTCAAAAATCCAAGCCAGCTCATTACGTCCAGATGCAAATCTACATGCACCTGCTCGACCTTCCCCGCGCGCTCTATATGGCGCACAACAAGGACACGGACGAGCTGCACATTCAGCGCATCGAGCACGACACCGTGTTCTGCATGCAGCTCCTCGCCGGTGCTGAGCGGATAATTGCCGCCCACTCCCCGCCTTCCAAATTGCACGAGAACCCCGAAAGCAAGGCCGCCTTCCATTGCACCTATTGCCCGGCGAAGGCGCTGTGCCACGAGGGGGCGATGCCGCGGCGCAATTGCCGGACGTGCATATCGAGCACTCCGGTGGATGGCGGCTGGCAGTGCGAATTACATAAGCGACAGCTCAATCGTGCTGTGCAGAAAGCAGGATGCTGGGATCATCTATTCCTTCCGGGCCTCGTTCCAGGCAAGCAGATCGATGCCGATCCGGTCGCGCGCACCATCACCTACGAGATGGCCGATGGCTCTGAGTGGGTGGATGGGGGTGGCCAGTGAGGAAGCCCAAGAAAATCACCCCGCATGATCTGGCCGCGCTGGATCTCGTCTCCGCAAACGGCTTTGTCGGGCTCGATGCCAGGGGGTCCCCATTCCTGGAAAGCGAGCGGCAGATCACGCGCCTGCGGTTTCGTCGTTTGATCGCCTTCGGGCTGCTCGTCTCGAATGAGGATGCACTGCCGGGGCAGCTAGCCGAGCCGCAGAGCTATCGGCCGGTGGCGCCTCATGCATGAGGTGCTCGACCTATTCAGCGGTATTGGCGGTTTTTCGCTGGGGCTGGAGCGTGCCGGCATGCGCACCGTCGCCTTCTGCGAGATCGAGCCGTTCGCCCGCCGCGTGCTGCGCAAACATTGGCCTGAGGTGCCTATCCATGACGACATTCGAAAGCTCACGGGGGATCGAATTGCCCCTAATGTCATCTGTGGAGGCTATCCCTGCCAGCCCTTCAGCACGGCCTCGCGCGGCAGGCGGATTGCCACGGATCTCTGGCCGGAAATGTTGCGTCTCATCGATCGATGCAGCCCAGCCTACGTCATCGTCGAAAATGTCCAAGAAGCGGCAATCTCCAACGCGGCTTCAGACTTGCGAGTTCTTGGCTATCGAACGTATCAACGCCGTATATCGGCTGCTGATTGCGGGGCTGACCATCAAAGAAATCGTTGGTGGCTCGTTGCATACCCCGACTCTAAAAGCGAACTTCACCGCGCCCTCGATGCAGAAGTGGCCAAGTTGCCGGAGATATGTCGCGACCTTTGGGGGGCGGCCAATTACGCCGGAGCAGTTCGAGTTTCTTCTCGGTTATCCCGCAGGATGGACCGATCTCGAATAGAAGCTCTGGGGAATGCGGTTCTTCCGCAAATTACAGAAGCCATAGGCATGGCCATCCTCGCTGCGGAGATGGCCAATGCATAGCCTCCGCCCCTACCAGCGCCAAGCCATCGATGCCGTCTACGCCTATTGGGACGAGGGCGGCGGCAACGCCCTGATCGAGGCCGCGACGGGCACCGGCAAGAGCTTGATCATTGCCACGCTGTGCAAGGAGCTGGTCGAGCAATATCCATCGCTGCGTATCGGCATCGTCGCGCATGTGAAGGAATTGATTCAGCAAAACTGCCAGGAGATGATCCGCGCGTGGCCGGGGGCTCCGGTTGGGATTTTTTCGGCGGGGATCGGGCGGCGCGACACGCGGGCCAAGATCCTCTTTTGCGGCATTCAGTCGGTGCACAATAAGGTCGCGCAGCTCGGCGGCTTCGATCTGCTGATCATTGACGAATGCCACCTTCTCGGGCGCTCGTCCGAAAGCATGTACGGCAAATTCATCGCCGATTGCCGCGCGCTCGTGCCTGATATGCGGCTGCTCGGATTGACCGCGACTCCCTTCCGGCTCGACTCTGGCCGGCTTGATGGCGGCGAGGGCGCGCTCTTCGACAAGGTCGTATTTTCTTACGGCATTGGCGAGGGCGTGCGCGATGGGTTCCTCAGCCCTCTGATTTCCAAAGCCACCCTCACGGAAATCAATGTCGGCAAGGTCGCGGTGCGCGGCGGCGAGTTCGTGCCGCTCGAATTGCAAGCGGCCGCCATGGATGAAACCTGCGTGCGTGTAGCGTGCGCCGAGCTGGTGCGGTTGGGCGCGGATCGGCGAGCGTGGCTGATCTTCGCAACGGGCGTCTCGCATGCCTGGGAAGTGGCCAAGGAAATCCGCTCCTATGCCGTTGGCGGCGTCGAAGTCGTCAGCGGCGAAACGCCGAGCGGCGAGCGAGACCGCATCATCGCCGCCTATCGCGCCGGCCAGATCCGCTGCCTCGTCAACGTCAACGTGCTCACCACGGGGTTCAACGTGCCCCACGTCGATCTGATCGGCTGGATGAGGCCGACACTGAGCACCGGCCTATATGTCCAGGGGACGGGGCGCGGGACGCGGAAGGCGGATGGCAAGGCCGATTGCCTCGTCCTGGACTGGGCAGGCAACATCAGGCGCCACGGGCCCATAGACGACATTCAGATTGCCGATCGGTCCAAGCGCGATTCAGGGCGCGTCAAGGTCGACAGCGTCAGGGCCAAGGAATGCCCATCCTGCAACAGCCTCGTGGGGCTGTCGACGCTCGTCTGCCCGCATTGCAATCATGAATGGCCCCGCAGCGAGAAGGACAAGCACGAGGGAAGCGCCGATGGCACGTCCGTCATCATGAAGCAGGCCGCGCCAAGGTGGCTGAGAGTTCTCGATATCGAATTTCATTTTCATTCTAAGCCAGAAAAACCACCAACATTTCGCATCGATTATCAATGCGGGGTGGCCGTCCACAGGCGCTGGATTTGCTTCGAACATGAGGGCTACGCACGCGGCAAGGCTGAGCACTTCTGGCGCAAGTCAGGCGGTCGAATGCCGATCCCGGCGACAGTGAAAGAGGCGCTTAGCCGAGCCGAAGAGCTGACTTGGCCGCGCGAAATCCTGGTGCGTCCGAGCGGCAAGTTTTTTGAAATCATCGGAGAGAAATTCCCAAATGAAGCAGATCGAACCGCTAATGCAGCGTGAGAAGCCGACTTGGCGGCAGTTCACCGACTTAGAAGGTGAAACGTTCGGGCGGCTCAAGGTTGAGAGTTATGCGGGGGTAAGAAAAATTCCATGTGGAGTAATACATCATTATTGGAACTGTGTATGCGAGTGCGCAACCCATTGCGTTGTAAGTCACAATAGCATTATTCACGGCAAGACTACTAGTTGCGGATGCTTTAGGCGGGAGAAATCAAGAGAAACTAAATTTAAGCACGGTCTTTTGAAATCAAAAGAATACACCAGTTGGATTGCAATGAGGAATAGATGCTTTGATCCTGGAAATGATCGTTATCAAAGCTATGGCGGTCGGGGAATTACAGTTTGCGATCGATGGTTCTATTCATTCGAAGATTTCTTAGCAGACATGGGTCCAAGGCCTCTGGGGAAGGCTCTTGGGCGGATAGATAAAAATGGAAATTATGAAGTAAGCAATTGCTCGTGGATGACGCCGCTAGAGATCGCAGAACAACTAAGTGACGAGCAAAAAAATCTCCGTGGAAGGCAACTAAGAGCTGCCAGTGCAAAACGCTGGGCCGATCACAGGGCAAGCAACCCACAAAAGCCCAAGGGGCCCAAACGCAATTTGTCTCCTGAGCAGCGAGACGCTTGTCGCGAGCGGCTGAAGCGCAACCGCGCCAATGTCGGCCGGAAGATGCCGGCGAGGGAGGAGGCGGCGTGATTACTTACGAACAAGCGCGAGCGGATTTCGAATTCCTGGAAGGCCTTGCGGAGCTGTATGACCAAGTCGAGCTAGACGCGCAACGCCTAGACCTCATGCAGAACCCGACAAAGCGGCTAGCCGGAAGGATGTACGAGGCAGCCATCCGACTTTGGTTCAGCGAGAATGGCGGCAAATTCAAGGGAGTTGCGCAGCTTCGAGAAATCCAAAAACGACACGGAGCTTGGGCCCTATGACCCACCCCCTCGCCTCCGATTCTCATCTGATCTGCGCTGTCTGTCGCGGCCAGGCCTGGGAGCAGGGCTACAAGCCCTCGCGCTTCAGGCCCGGCCTTTGGGCGTGCCACGACACCACCTGCTCCCTCCTGCTGAAGAAAGTCTGGATGATGAACAAAGAGACGCTGGACGGCTATGAGCACAAAGCCGCCCTTGCCGCTGGAGACGATGCGGGGGCCTGGCTCGACGGGATCGGCAAGAGCGATCTGGCGGCCCTGTCGAAAGAGGAGTGGGAGGAGTTCCTCGGGCTGATCGTCATCGGATTTCAGAGCCACATGCGGCGGATTATCGAAAATGGTGAGGCTCCGTTTTGACGATGGCAGAGGCCCCACCCAGGCCTGACTATCGTTTTGCAGGAGAGTTGCCGCGCCTATCGGCATTGAGAGAATTGACGGCCACGCCGCAGTGGCTGACCTGGAATTATGTGCTCGACCCCATCAAGGGGAAATGGAACAAGCCGCCGCTCAGTCCGCGTACTGGCCTGCCCTGCTCCGCGACCGACCCAAAGAACTGGGCATCGTTCGATGAGGCTGTTGCGGCCGCGCGAAAGCGCCGGCTTGCCGGCGTTGGATATGCGCTTTCGCCTGATGACGATCTGACCGGCATCGATTTGGATAATTGCTTCGATCCAGAGACCGGCGCGTTCGCCCCGTGGGCGGCTGAGATTATTGGATTGGCCGAGACCTATGCGGAGATGTCCCCGAGCGGCCGGGGCGTGCGCATGTTCGCGCGCGGCAAGATCGACAGGGCGCATCTGGTGCGCTTCGCCGGCATCGAGATCTATGCGGACAAGCGCTACCTGACCATCACCGGCGCGCATGTGCCGGGAACGCCGGCAAACATCGCACCAGCCCCCAAGACGATCGCGGCGCTCAAGGCTCGCATCGAAAGCCTTAAGCCGCCAGCGCGCGACGTGGCGCCGCTACGCAATGGTTCAATCGAACCAATCGACGATGAGGACGCGCGATTGCGCGATGCGCTCGACGCCACGCCGGCCGATGATTATTGGGTTTGGCTGTTCAACGGCATGGCGCTGAAAGATCGGTACGGCGCGCAAGGCCGGATGATCTGGGACGAGTGGTCGTCATCATCGCAGAAATTCAGCCACGAGGCTCAGGCGACGAAATGGCGCTCCTTTCGCGGCGCGGGCGTCACGATCGGCACGCTCTATCACAATGCCAAGGAGGCCGGCTGGAAACCGACGCGGTTTCTGTGGACTGATGAGGACGACAGGCTTGCCGAAGAGGGCGGGCGAATTGCGCGAGCGTTTATCGAGAGTGCCAGGGAGAAGGCGCGCAATCTCGTGCGGTCGGCGCGCGGCGACCTGATCGACAACGACACCGGCGAGGTGCTTTACGAAAAGCCTGCTCCGGCCGCTGAAGCGCAAGATTGGCTTTATCCTGGCGGCCTGCTTGGCGCTATGTCGGATTGGATCGTCGAGACCACCTCGCGCCGCCCTAATCGTTCGATGGCGTTGGCGGCGTCGATTGCCATTGTCGGAACGGTTTTGGGGCGTCATCTGGCCGGTCCGACTGAATCCGGTACGCATCTTTATATTGCCTGCATCGGCGAGACGGCGGCCGGCAAGGATCGCCCCATGCGCGCCATTGGGGAAATTCTCGATGCTGCTGGCCTGGGGTTTCTTGTCGTGTCCGGGAAATTCAAATCCGACGTGGCTTTGGAAAATTCCATTGCCGA
>DATHKV010000171.1:0-9874 GCA_035488895.1 Steroidobacteraceae bacterium | reverse complement strand
TAGCCGCCACGGGTCGCCCAAACAGCAGCTCGAAGCCTTCGTCCGAGTGAAGGATGGCAATGGGTTTGTCATCCGCGGTCAGGGACAGTGCATGAAATGACACGGGGGAGCCGTCCACTGAGCCCAGCGCGGTTGCGTCCGGCACCTGCAGCGCCGCGGCATAGTCGGAAATCCTCTGTCGCGCCGCCGAGTTCGGCACACTCACATCGAACAGAGGTCCCGCCTGGGCGCGCCAGGTGCGTGCCATGGCCGCTGCGCGCGCAAATAATGGACGGTCGGTCGGGGCCAAATAGGAATCGAGCAGACCGCTGGTGAAAAAGCCCGCCGCGGCTTCGAGCGCTGCGGGCACGAACACCGCATTGACATCGTAGGGGATACGTCCGCCGCCCAATCCGTCGTTGCTGTCCCGCCATTCACCGGCATCGAAGCCTTGCTTCAGCGCGATCAGATTCGATGCCCGCGAATCCTCCGCAAACTTAAGCGCCGCCCGGAGCACGAACCTGAAATTGCTTACCAGGTCGGCGCCCATGGCCAGCGGTTTGTCGCGCCGATCATCCATGCGTTTCAGGAACGCCGCAGCCTGCATCCGGCCGCGCGCATCGTTGAGCAGCCATTGAGCGGCCACCGGCGCCAGCATGAAGCTTCCATCGATCATGTTGTAGTTGAATGTCGGCGCATCGGATTTCTCGCCGTTGGCGCGCAGATGATCGAGAATCGCAAATTCGCCGATATCCTCTTCGTGCGCCACTTCGCCCTGCGCCGACAAGCGGGTCAACACCGCGCCCAACCCCGCGTCCACCGCCTCGGGAGTCAGGGCCGGCATCAACAGCCGCAGTGACATCAGGGTGTCGCGGCCGAAGTAGGTGTTGAAGCGCCAGGAGCCGGCCAGGAATTTTTCCTTGTAGCTCAAGAAGGTCAGCACATTGCGCGCCGCAGGGTCGTTTCGCGCCCGGTCGGTGAGCAAGCGTTTTTCCGGGAGCGGGGTCAGCGGCGTTTCGCCGCTCAAGGCGGTGATCGTCAAGCTGATGCCGCCCGTCGCAGCCGTGAAATGATCGGCACGCAGGGTCCCTTCGGTGACCTCGATGCTGAGTCGATAGCCGGCGGCGCCGTCGAGGCGATCGCGTGCCCAGGTGATCGTCGAGCCCTGAATTGTCAGGTGGGCGGCGACTTCGGCGGGAAACGTGCCCAAGGCTTGGTAGTCCCGCAGGACGCGCACGCTGGACAACACGGCCTGCTTGACCATGAGGTCCGACACTCCCGTGACGCTCACCTCGGCTTTCATGCCGTACAGCGCCCGTCCCTTCGCATCTCGGTCGATGAGCGGCTGGGGCCTCCCGCGCAGCGTCCACCTCACCGGCGAGCTGCCATGAGCGAACCACAGGCCCACGCCGCTGTTGCCGGCGGGAAAGGCAATCAATATCCGAGGATCGAGACCGGACCGCAGCAGCAAATGCGCGGCCACCGGACCTTCTCTTAAAAAGCTGTTGAGATTCGGGCCTTCCTCGACATCGAAGGACAGTCGCTCCTGAGGATCGGCATTGCCGATACCCGGTGCCGCGGTGACAAGCAGGCCAACACCCATCAGCCACGCGCGGCGCAAAACGGATTTCATGGTCAGGAGATTTCCTCGAGAAGAATCAGCTCAGAGGATAACGGCAAAGGCAGCGCGACGTCGACGCCCCCCTGCATCAGCGCTTCTCCGGTCAACACCCGGGTTGAAGCGTGATCCTGGAAGCGAACTCGGTAGCGCTTACCCTGATCGAGTCCGAGCAAGCGAAATTGATGCGTGGCCTGATCCGCGCTGCCGCGAAAGGCGTACAGGACGCCGCGCCGCAATTTGGCGGAGTAGTATTCGATGCCGTCCCAATGCACCCCGTCGGGCCGGGGCGCGACATGGAACAGGTCCGCTTCACGGATCAGTGGTCGCAATGCGCTCTTGTAGAGTGCGAATTCGCGGCGCGCGGTGCGGCGCTGCTCAGCCGTCCATTGGCCGGCGTCAAGCATCAGCGAAAACCACCCCAGCATGCCGCTGCGCAATGCGTAGCGGAAATTCTCGATGCGCGGTGCCGGAAATCTCGCGACGTAGCTCTCCAGCATCGCCGGCGGCAAGACGTAACTTGCGTCGTAGAAGGCACGCCGGTTGGAAAGCGGATCATAGGTGTCCGTGATGGAAAAGTAGTCACCATGCGCCGCGCTCCCAAAATCCACCATCCGCCCGCCGTCATTGCAGACCTCCAACAAGAGAGCCGGGTGGCGCGCCCGCAGCGCTTGATGGATCTCGTAGTAGGCTTGCGTGGCGTGGTAGCTGACATCGGTGGCGTTCGAGCTGTCGACCCAGACAAAACCCGAGTCCTCGAAGGTGCGCAGCGTGGCGGGCTCCGGCGGCGCCGCGAGGTGATCGACGCGGGCACTGCCTTGCGCCACCAGGTAACCGTCGTGTTCCAGCATGTCGAGGTGATACTCGCTGACGACCCGTTCCAGTTCACGTGCGGCCCACGCCTTGGCGCCCGGCGCGCCCAAATCGACGGTGATCCCTTTGAACGGCTCGGTGTGCCGCCAGCCTGCCGGCGGATCGGCAATCAGCCAGCCGCGCGTGGCGGGATCAAAGATATTGAGGGCGCCGGGCTCGCGCGACGTCCCCGCCTGCGTCCAGTCGATCCACAACCCAAACTTGAGCCCGTGGCCGTGCGCGAAGTCTGCAACGCTCGCAATACCGTGCGGAAATTTCTTGGGATCAGGCTGCCAGTCGCCGACGTCGCGAAACCAACCCGCATCCAAGTGAAACATCTCCAAGCCAAGCTGTGCCGATTCGGTGATCATGCGTTGCGCGAGATCTTCATTCACGGCCATGCCGCTGCCCCAGCTATTGTTGACCAGCAGGGGATAGGACGGGTCGCGCACGGTGGAGGGATTGTTCAGCACCTCGCGCACCCAACGCCGCACGATATTCCCGGCGCCATCCGCGCCGCCCTCGAACGCACCGATGAACACAGTTGGCGTTTCGAATGTACCACCGGCGGGCACGCGGGTTTTATAGGGACCTGGAAGGGGATTGAGACCCGCTTCGCCCCGCAGCGACGTGCCTCGGCGCTGCAGGCTGATCCGCGTTCGTCCGCTGAATTCGATGCCGACATACCACCCGCGCAGGGCATTGCCCGCATCTTGGACCAGCACGTACGGAATCATCTCGCGCGCTTGCTGCGGAATGGGTCTTGCGTAGGTGCTCGACGTGCCCTCCCAGGAGTCGCCGTCGCGCAGCGCATCCAGATGCGTTCCTTCCGCCGACGGGATATCGGCGCCTTTTTCCACCCAAAAACGTTGCAGCGCGATGCCGGCATCGATTTCCCAATCCCATTGCAGGCTGGACTGCAGGGGCAACCACACGGTCTCGCTGCTCAGGTTTTGAATCGAGATGGTGTGCTCGAGCGGACCGTTATCCGAGCGAGCGCGCCACGCCCACGTCAGTTTCAACCGCGGCGAATCCGCGACGTACACCACCTCGATGTCTCTCGGTTCGAATCGGCTGGCTGAGCGGTCCAATCGCCACGCCAGCGGCTGCGAGGCACCGTGAATTTCGATCTGCGCGGGCGGCGTCTCGGCGCCGCGGTTACGCCAGGTCGCGCCGCCGCCGGTGAGCGTGACCAGGCGTGCGGCATGTTCTCCGGCTTCGATGCTGATCGACGTGTCCGCCGTGGCCAGCGAGCCTTGTTGAATTGAATCTGCCGCGTAACAGGCCTGCGCCGCGAGCGCGACAACAACTGCCCGGCAGCACGCTTGGCGAGCGCAGTGTACGGTCAGGACGGCAGTACCGTTTGATAGACGCTGTAGCTTTGCGCATCAATGTCGAGAAAGGGCTTTAGCGTGACGGGTCCGCCCGCCGTCGGTACTTGCCAATCATGTCGCCCATGGGGGTCGCGTTGTGCGGCCAGCAAACTCGCACGCGCAATGCCGGCGACTGCAGGGTCGGCCTCCAGCATGCGCATGAGCACCAGCGGACCCGCCAGCAGAGCCACGGTGTCCGGCTGCGCCGCTTCGACGCTCTCCAAACGATTTGTCAGCGGCAGTTCCAGCTCGATCCGGTCTCCCGAACGCCACTCGCGAGGGATGGCGGCGAATTGCCCGGCTTGCAGAGGCTGTCGCTCCTTGCCGTTGATCTGCAGGCTGGCACCGTGCGCCCACTCGGGGATGCGCAGGTTTATCGTGAACGCTTCGGCGTGGGGCAGTTGCAACGTCATGCTCACGCTCGACGCGTACGGGTACTCGGTCTCAATCGACAGTGCGCAGCGCTGGTTGTTCTGAGTCCAGGTGACCTGGGCCGGCACATAGAGATTCACATAGATGCCCTGCGAATCGGTGAAGCACGTGCTGATTGCGTAGTCGGCCGCCACCATCGGCAGCGTGCCGGAGCAGCACGGCCAACGGTCCGGGTGAAAGGTTTTCCGGGCTTGCCGGGTGTAATCCGAATAGTAGAACGCGCGACCATCCGGCTGGATGGGAGTCGCACCGAGGACGGTGTTGTAGAGCACGCGTTCCATGCTGTCGCCGTAGCGCGAGTCGCGGGTGATGCGCAGCAGATAGCGCGTGAGCTTGATGTGTGCGTAGGCGCCGCAGGGTGTTTCGAAGCTCTTATGTTGGTCGGCAAGACCGGCGCCGAGCGCACCGCTCCCAGGAATGACAAAGTGCTCGTCCGGTCCCCAGCCCCCGGTGGCGAAGCTCTGCGCCGCGACCATCGCGAAACCCTGTTGCGCTGCCGCCAGGTACATGGGTTTGCCGAGCGATAGATGGGCTCGTGCCGCCGAACTCAAGGCATTGACGTGGCTGTAGGCATGTTTTCCGGGCAGCGCATTGTCGCCGCGCGCCAGCGCTGCGAAGAATTCGTCGTAGAGAAAGCGCCGGCCGAGTTGCAAATGAATCCGTTCGCCGGTCACCTGCCACGCCTGAAATTGATTTTCCGGCAGGGTGTAACTCTCGTCCCAGGCGTGCTGGCTGAAGTCCTCGCCGGGTTGCGCATGCTCATTGCGCGGCATGGCGCGCGGCGGCAAGTACGGCACGGCAGCTCGAGTGGCCCGTGCGAGCGTTGCGAGAGCCGTGTCATCGCCCGCGAATTGTCGGGCATCGAGCAATCCGCCGACGAGTTTGTCGTAGGTATAGGAGGGGAAGCGATTGCGGCGATAAAAACTGCGGGGCGCATCGATGGTCGCCGCGTAGCCTCGCACCAGGCGCTGCACTTTGGCGCGCGTCGCAGCATCACCGGTAATCGCGTGATAACGCGCCAGCGCACTCATCCATTGCCCAAACGTGGCACCGGGCGCGAAGGCATAAGTCCCGTACCACCCGCCGAGCTCCTGTCCGGGCGCGCGCAGTCCTGCGCGGACTCGAAAAGGCCGCAGCAGCGCATCCTCGTCCAATTCCAAAACCAAGCGGTGATTCTCGCGCGCTTGACGTTCGAGAGGACCTGCGCCGAATTGCACCTGGCCGTAGGCGAGCTCCGCGAGCGGAGAGGCCGGCGCATCGGCAGCTTTGCCTATTGCGAAGGCAGCCTGGCGCCAGCCTACGGCGGCGAGCACGCCCTGCCTAAGAAAATCGCGCCTGCCGCGGTTAACGCTGTCCGACATGACCGTGCTGCTCCCGCTTGATCGACACAGGGTCTGCTTCAGCATCTAATACAGCATCTGCTGCGCAATTGGGAGAGGCGATGAAGCGTCCGAGATGCAAATTCTTTTTGCCGCTGCTCTTGGCGGCGGCGGCGACGCCGACGTTCGCACACGCTGACGACACCTTTAGTCTTAGCGCGAGCGCCGAAGCTTTCGGCAACTATTTCCCGAGTTACTTGGCCAACGGCTATTTCTCGACGATGACCGCGCCGCGCGGCACCGAGGGCAATCTCGCCTACATGGTCGCGTTCATGGACTACGCCAAAGACGACGAATCTCGTCCCGCCGCCATTCCGGGTTGGAGCGAGATCGACTATTCGACGGGCGATTCCGCCGCCGGTCATTTCTGGATGAATCAGGTTCCGCTGAATCCGGCCTCGTTCAGCGATTACCGCCAGACGCTGAATATGAAAGAGGCGACGTTGACGACAAGCTATCGCTATGTGGATCACCGTAAAAGCACGGCTGTCAAGGTCACCACGTTTGTCAGTCAGGCATCCCCGCACCTGGCCGCGACGCAAATCTCCCTTACGCCGGACTTCGACGGTACCGTGGAGCTGTCCTTTGCGCTGAATCTTTGGGCGCCGCATCAGCCGCGCCTGCCGCTGGCGAAATTGACGGGCGAGCAAATGCAGGAGGCGGTCGCAGCGAACAATCTTCAGCTGGTGGCGATTCCGCCCGCGACTCCGGACCGCGCCGCCGTTTGGTATCACGGCGACACGCACGTGCTCGCGGCGAACGGCGAGGTCAAGAACTTGACCCTGACCCTCGATGGCCGCGCGGAACAGGGCCTGGCGATGGCCGAGGCCGCCGCGGTTCAACTCCCGGACGGCGTTGTACCCGCTGACATCGTGCTCTACAAGAGTCAGTATCGACTTGCCTTGGATTTGAAGGTCAAAGTCCAAAAAGACAGGACCTATACATTTACCAAATTCGTCGCGGCCTCGCGCGAGGGATGGGGCGGCGATGCGCAAGCGGATCTTGCGCTTGCCACTGCCGCGCGCAGCGCGGGTTTCGATGTGCTTCTCGATCACCATCGGGCCGCCTGGAGGGAATTGTGGCGCTCTGACATTGCGATCGACGGCGATGCGCAGGCGCAGACGGTGGTGCACTCTGATCTTTACTATCTGCTCGCCACCTCGACGGCCGACACGCGATGGCCCATGGGCGCCTGCGGACTGACGCCCGGCTATACCGGCCACGCATTCTGGGACAGCGATACCTGGATCTTTCCGGCGCTTCTATTGGTGCACCCCGAGCGCGCCAAGTCTCTGGCGGTGTTCCGGGCGCATACGCTGCCGGCAGCGCAGGCCCGGGCCCAGGCGCGTGGGCTCAAGGGTGCGATGTATCCCTGGGAGGCCGACCCCGAGAACGGCAGCGAACAGATTCCCTATTTTGCGCACGTGCTCAGTGAGCGTGAAATCCACGTCAACGCGGATATTGCGCTCGCGCAGTGGCAATACTGGCTGGCAACGCACGATCGTGAATGGCTGAAGCACAGCGGTTGGCCGGTCATTCGCAATGTCGCGGACTTCTGGGCGAGCCGCTCCACATGGAATGCGCAGCAGCGCCGCTACGAGATCCTGCACGTGACTTCCGTGGCCGAGAGCTACAACGATGTGCCGAACGACACGTTTACCAATGTGTCCGCCCAGAAAGCCTTGAACATCGCCGCGATGGCGGCGGCACTCGTCGGCGAACGCCCGGACCCCCATTGGGCTGAGGTGGCATCGAAACTGTACATCCCATTCTCGCAAGCGGAGCAACGGCATCTGGACTTCGATGCCAGTGTGCCGCGCGAGCCCTTGGAGGGGAGCACGCTCGGGCTGCTGTCGTACCCGTCCCTCGACTTGCAGATGTCCGACAAAGTTCGCCGCAATGACTATGACTACACCATGATCTCGGTGAAACAGGGACACCACGAACCGCATGGCATGGGCATGGCGCCGGCCTCGATCGCCGCCGCAGCCGCGGGCGATACGACCTCGGCGGTCGCCTGGCTGCAACGCAACTTCACCAGCGGCTTGATCAAGCCGCCTTTCAATGTGCGCACGGAGACGGCAACCAATAACAGCGGCTACTTCATGACGGCTTCGGGCGGCTTTCTGCAAAATCTCCTGTACGGATTCACGGGACTGCGGGTTGCGGAGAAAGGCCTCGTCGAGGCCTATTCACCGATCCTGCCGGCGGAGTGGAAATCGATGACCCTTAAAGGTGTCGCCATCCGCGGAGAACGCTACGACATCATCATCGACCGCGATTCGGCTGGACAGGTGAGACTGACACGCAAGGCTCTGGCAGCGCAGCGCTAGGCAGCGCTAGGACTGCATGTTCCATCCGGCGCGGTACTCGCGCGTCAGGTATTGGTTTGCGTCGGTGACATTGGTGATTCGTCCGCTTTCGCCGTCGTACAGGATCTTCTTGCCCTGTCCGGCGCGCAGCGCGACCAACCCAAGCAGCATGGTTTCGGTGAGCAGCGCCGCGTACTCGAACGGAGAACTCGCCTTGGCTTCGCCGCGAATGGCCTTGATCCAGTTAAGTTCGTGGCTCCACGCGATTCGCGGCATGCTCTTGGGCACCCTGGCGGCGGCCTCGCCCAGTGATTGCGGATACAGCTGCGGATTCGAGCCGTAGGTGTCGTGCAAGAGAATGCCTTTCTCGCCGATGAATATCACGCCGCCCTCGCTTTTCAGCGTCACGTCGTCCGGCAGCACGTCGGGGCGGGGCGGATAGATGCCGCCGTCGAACCAGGAGAGTTTCACCGGCGGCGATGCGCCGCGCGCCGCGAATTGATAGTGCACGCAGGTCGAAATCGGATACGACACGGGTTTGCGCGGCGCGCGCCCGGGAGGGGCTGCCGCGACCGCGGGATCGTTCGGCGGGAGGGGCATGGTGCCCCACTGAGTCGAGGTTGCCTCGATACTCGTGGGGTACGTGAGTCCCAACGCCCAGAACGGATGGTCGATGAGGTGCGCGCCCATATCACCCAACGCGCCGCAGCCAAAGGCCAGCCAACCGCGCCAGTTGAAGGGGTGATACACCGGATGATAGGGAACATTCTCCGCGATCGGCCCCAGGTACAGGTCCCAGTCGAGACCGGGGGGCGGTGCGCCGCCGCCGCCCATGGCGGCCGCAAGCACATCCTGCAGATAGCGATACGTCCAAGGATTGCCGAATCCGCCCGGTGCTTCGACCGCCGGCACGCCGGTCGGCCGCGCCAGCCCTTGCGGCCAATAGACGACGGGCCGGTTGGTCCACACGTGCACCTCGTGGACTGCGCCGATGACGCCCGCTCCGATCCACTCGTTGATGAGGCGCGCGTTCTCGCTGGAATGCCCCTGGTTACCCATTTGGGTCACGAGCTTAGGGTGTTTGAGCGCGAGCTCGCGCAGCATGCGCGCCTCGTGCACCGTGGCGGTCAGCGGCTTTTGCACATAGACGTGTTTGCCGGCCTCCATCGCCGCTTTGGCGACTGCCGCGTGCACATGATCGGCGGTGGCAACCACTACCGCGTCGATATTCTTCTCTTTTACCAGCATCTCGCGAAAATCGGTATAGCGCTTGGCCTTGTCGAATTGCTCCTTGAGCTTTAAGCCGATGGGCCGCGGTTTGTTTTCCGCATCGGTCAATAGTCTGGCGACACAGCGCTCGCTGTAGCCCAAATCAACATCGCAGACCACGCCAATGTGGTCGGTTTGCGCCAGCACCTGCGCGTTTTGCGATCCCATCGAACCGAATCCGACGACGGCGATATTCACCGTATCGCTCGGAGCCCGATTGCCGCGCCCCAGTACGTGGCGAGGCACAATCAATGGCACGCTAGCGGCGACCATCGCGCCGAGCGAAGCTTTGCCCGCGCCGGCGACGAATTCTCGGCGCGTGAGATCTTTCGGGTTCGACATGGATGCTCCTTCGTCAAAAGGGGTGGGTTCCATGCATTCTGGTGTAAACCTTCAAGGCAGGGAAGGGCGCAAATCCTAAAGTGCTAGGATACGGGCGATCGACATGCGGGGAGAGACTATGAAGAGCGGTTCTCGATGGATGTGCTGCGCGCTGGCGAGCGCCGCATTGAGTGTCGTGGGGCTTTGCGCTGTGGCGGCGCAGCCGCAACATGCGGTTCCGGCCGCAGTTCCGCAGACGCCGCAGATCCTGTTCAAGGATCTGTACTCTGACGTCCAGAGCGCCCGAATTTTTCCCGATAGCAAGACCTTTGCGGATGC
>DATHKV010000170.1:0-8699 GCA_035488895.1 Steroidobacteraceae bacterium | reverse complement strand
GAAAGCGTGAGGATTCCTTCCTCGAACAGTCGATCCGCGGGTATTCGACCCGCGACCCGAGCGCCCAATAAATTAGGTAAGTTAGGATTTTGACCCATGCGTAAAGTGATCCAAGGCTGTGCGATCCTCATCGCGCAGATGTTGTTGCTGTCGACGTCGTACGCGCAGACCCGCGACATCAGCGTGCACGGCGACCTGCTGGACCGGATTGCGGCCATCGTCAACGACGGCTTGGTGCTCAAGAGCGAACTCGACTCCCAGATGGAGTCGGTGCAAAAGCGCCTGATGGAGCAGAAGGTCGAGCTCCCGTCGCAGAACGTGCTGCAGCAACAGGTGCTCGACCGCCTGATCGTGCAGGAAATTCAACTGCAGCGGGCCAAGCATGTCGGCCTTACCATTACCGACGAACAATTGAACGGTGCGCTGCAGGAAATCGCCGCGCGCAACAAAATCCCCTTCGATCAGCTGCCGACCGCACTGTCGGCGCAGGGCGTCGACTACAAGGCGTACCGCGAATCGATGCGCAAGGAATTGACCTTGAGCACCCTGCGGCAGCGCGACGTGATTGCACATATCAATGTCTCGCCGCATGAACTCGAGCAATATCTCGAGCATGAGCAGAACGCGGCCGCAAACGACGAATTCAACGTCTCGCATATCCTGCTGTCGCTGCCGGCGGCCGCGACTCCGCTGCAGCTCGAGGAAATTTCGCACAAGGCCCAGGACGTTGCGTCGCGGGCCGGCAAGGGCGAGGATTTCGGCCAGCTCGCACTCGCCAACTCCAACAGCCAGACGGCCTTGGACGGCGGCCAGCTCGGCTGGCGCAAGGGCGCGCAGTTGCCGCAATTCATCCTGGATCTCGTGGTGAAAATGAAGCCGGGCGATGTGAGCGCGCCGGTGCGCACGCCGAGCGGCTACCACATCGTGAAGCTCAACGAGCGCCGCAGCGGCGAAGCCCCGGTGATCATCAATCAGATGCACGTCCGTCATATCCTGATGAAGCCGAACGAGTTGGACGACGATGCGACGGTGCGCGAGAAGCTCGCCAAACTGCGCGAGCGAATTCTCAAGGGTGAAGATTTTGCCGGCATCGCCTCGACAGCATCCGAAGATCCGGGCTCCGCACCCGATGGCGGCGACCTGGGATGGAGCGGTCCGGGCACCTTCGTGCCCGAGTTCGACAAATCCATCGCAGACTTGAAGACCAACGAAATCAGCGAGCCCTTCAAGACCCGCTATGGTTGGCACGTCGTGCAGATGCTCGGCACGCGAACCTACGACAGCACCGACGATGTGCGGCGCCAGAAAGCCTTTGCCGCGATCCGCGAAAGCAAAGCGGACGAAGAAACGGAGTTGTGGTTGCGCCGCTTGCGCGACGATGCCTTCGTTGAATCCAAGATGTAGTGTACATACCGCGTATCGTCATTACGTCGGGGGAACCCGCCGGTGTGGGACCGGATGCCTGCGTCACCCTGGCACAAAGAGATTGGGAGGCCGATCTGGTGGTGGCGGCGGATGCGGATGTGCTGGCGGCCGCCGCCTCGGCGCTCGAGCTGCCGCTGACGCTGGAGCGCTATGATTCCTCGCGGCCGATGAAGCCGCATCGCGGTGGAACGCTCCAGGTTATGCACATCCCCACCGGCTGCCCGGTTGTGCCGGGGCAGCTGGATGTGCGCAACGCCGCCTACGTCATAGAAATGCTCGATCGTGCCTGCGACGGCTGCACCAATGGCGAGTTCGCCGGGATGGTCACCGCCCCCGTGCAGAAAAGCATCCTCATGGACGCAGGTTACCGCTTCAGCGGCCATACCGAATATCTTGCCGAACGCACCCGCGCCGCGATGCCGGTAATGCTGCTGCTCAACGATCAGTTGCGCGTGGCGCTGGTAACGACTCATCTGGCGTTGGCGGATGTGCCGCGCGCCATTACGCGCGACCGGCTGCGCTCGACGCTGCGCATCGTGAACATGGATCTAGAGCGGCACTTCTCCCTGCAACCTCCCAGAATTGCGGTCCTCGGACTCAATCCGCACGCCGGCGAAGGCGGCCATTTGGGCCGGGAGGAATTGGACATAATCGAGCCCGTGATCCGGGAACTCAAGGCCGAGGGGTTGGATTTGCAAGGGCCCATCCCCGCGGATACCGCATTTACGCCGCGCTTCTTGAAAACCGTCGACGTCATCGTCGCCATGTATCACGACCAGGGACTGCCGGTGATCAAGCACGTGGGGTTCGGCAATGCCGTGAACATGACTTTGGGGCTGCCGATTTTGCGCACCAGTGTGGACCACGGTACCGCCCTGAGCCTGGCGCGCTCTGGAAAGGCAGAGAGCGGCAGCTTGAGCGCGGCTTTGGCGCTTGCCATCGACCTGGCGAGCAGCAAGGGGCCTGATGCCGGTTCGTAAACGCTTCGGTCAGCACTTCCTGCATGATCGGGGCGTCATCAGACGAATCGTCGACGCGGTCTCGCCTGCCGACGGCGACCGCATCGTGGAGATCGGTCCCGGACGCGGCGCCATGACCTGGGATTTGTTGCAGCGTGCGCGCAGCTTGGACGTCATCGAAATCGATCGCGACCTGGCGCAATCCTTGAAAGACGATGCGCGTGCCGCCCAGGGCCTCCGCGTGCACGTCGAAAACGCGCTGCACACCGACTTCATGCAGCTGCGCGCCAAGGGCGCCGCGTTGCGCATCGTCGGCAACCTTCCCTACAATATTTCCACGCCGCTGCTGTTCCGGCTGCTGGCACAGCGGGGCGCGATTGCCGACATGCACTTCATGCTGCAAAAGGAAGTCGTGGATCGCATGACCGCCGAACCATCGAACAAGACCTACGGCCGATTGACGGTCATGCTCGCCGCGGTGGCCGAAGTCGAGAAGCTGTTTGACGTCGGACCCGGCGCGTTCCAACCCAAGCCCAAGGTTTGGTCGGCCATCGTTCGGTTGCGCCCGACCCTCGAGCCGCGCTTCGACATCGGTGCGGACGGCGTGCTGCGCACGCTGGTCACGGCGGCCTTCTCCCATCGGCGTAAGATATTGAGCAACGGACTGAAGGGATTTCTCACGCCGGAAGAAATTGAATCCTGCGGAATCGACTCGCAGCTTCGGCCGGAAGCACTGGCGCCGGCGCAATTCGGCCTGCTCGCGGCGCACTACTCTCGGTTATACTCAAAGACGAATGGCCGGCTACAAGAAAATCTTGGTGCTGTTGGACCTGACTGACGCCAGCGAACAAATCGCCGCGGCCGGGCGGGATATGGCTGCGTACTCGAATGCCGCGATGGTGATCCTGCATGTGGTCGAATTCGTTCCGACCGAACCCATGGGTGAGACCTTGATGCCGAGCGTGCAAATCGAAGAAGATCTGATGCTGCGTGCGCGCGGCGAACTGAGCGGGCTCGCGGCTCGCCTGGGACTGGCGAAAGCCGCCTTGAGGGTCGAAGCCGGCAGCAAGAAAAACGAGATCCTGCGCGTCGCGAAGGAAGAGGCGGTGGATTTGATCGTGCTCGGCAGCCGCGTGCGCCATGGCCTCGGTATTTTGGTCAATTTCACCGAAGACACCGTCTTGCATGCGGCGCACTGCGACGTGCTTGCGATACGACTGACCTGACCCCATGCAACCGGCGGCCGATACCGTGAATCCCAGAATACGCGTCGAAGTCGAAACGTCCTATATCGAGGAGCAGTCCGATCCGCGCGACAAGCGCTTTGTCTTCTCGTGCACCATCACCATCCGCAATGAGGGACAGGTGCCGGCGCGCCTGCTCACGCGTCACTGGATCATTACGGACGCCAACGGCAACGTGAAGGAAACGCGCGGCGACGGCGTGGTCGGCGAGCAGCCGTACCTCAAGCCCGGCCAGGGTTTTCGCTACTCCACCGGCGCGGTCATTGAGACCCCGGTCGGTACGATGCAGGGAAGCTATCAAATGGTGGCGGATGACGGCGAGCAATTCGACGCGCCCATCGCGCCGTTCAGATTGGCCATGCCCGGAGTGCTGCACTAGGAGCCTGGCTCCTGGTCCATGGATTCCTGATGGCGCTGTATGCGATCGGCGATGTGCAAGGTTGCGACACGGAGCTCGGCGCGCTGCTCAACGCCCTGAAATTTTCTGAGGACTGCGATTCTCTCTGGTTCGTGGGAGACGTGGTCAATCGCGGCCCCGATTCACTTAAAGTGTTGCGGCGCATTCGCGCACTGGGCGATGCCGCGACGGTCATTCTCGGCAATCACGATCTGCACCTTCTCGCCGTGGCCTACGGCGGCGCGCGTCTGCGCAGCGATGACACGCTCGATGCCGTGCTGGCGGCGCCGGACCGCGCCGCGCTGCTCGAGTGGCTGCAGGAGCGGCCACTGTTGCATGAGGATGCGCGGCTGAATGTATGCATGGTGCACGCCGGATTGGCGCCGCAGTGGGACTTGAGCCGGGCGCGAAGTTGCGCCCATGAACTGGAACGGGCCCTGCGGCGCAATCCCGAAAAACTTTTCGCCCGGCTGTACGGCGATCAACCGGATCTCTGGGACGATGGCCTCGAAGGCGAGGAGCGCCTGCGCTTCATTGCAAACAGCCTTACGCGCCTGCGCTACGTGGATGCCGATGGCCGCCTGGCCCTCCGTGCCAAGGGATCGCCAAAGAAGAATCAGACCAAATCCCTCATACCGTGGTTTGAAGCAGAGGACGCCCGCTGGCGCGGTTCTCGGGTCGTTTTCGGCCACTGGTCGACGCTCGGCTATTTCTGCAATGCCGACGTCACCTCGCTCGACACCGGCTGCGTTTGGGGGGATCGCCTCACGGCGCTTCGGCTTGACGTTCCCGACGCCAAGCCGGTCCAGGTCCCCTGCGCCGCGCCGGCCGTGTCCGCTTCTTAGGGAACCTTGGCCGCCCGCAAAATCTCGCCGCGGACCCAGAAGCGGCTGCCGCTGGACTGGTACGGCATGCAGGTGATGTCCTGCTTCACGGCCCTCGCGCTCAAGTGCGGCAGGATTTCCTTCGCAAATTCCTCGACCAGTTCGCAGTCGCCGACCCCATAGTTTCGAAACGCGTCGCTGGTCAGCGTGAAAGGTTCGTAGTGCGCATCCACCGCGGTCAGGTCGCCGGGGTGCAGCGGTTGCAGGGAAGCATCCGGCAACGCCGGCGCAGAGAACACCAGGCTCAGGCGGGGACCCAAGTAGCCCTGGCCCAGCGGCGCGGACTCGTTGCAGCCGAGCAGCGACACCTGCAGATCGCGGCGTACACCCATATCCAACAGCAGTGAACGCATCTTGTCGCGCAATCCCTGGCAGGAATAGCGCGCCGTACGCCCCATGTAGGAGAATTCGATATGCTGTTCCTTCCAGACCGCCTGCAGCGGGCTGCCGACCGGATCCGCCGCCCGCAGCGGCAACGCAAACAGCACTCCAACACCTGCGATGAGCCAAAAAGTCCGCATACCGCCTCCAGCACCGTTTGACCGTGCTGAACGCAATGAAGTTCATCGCCGCTATAATGGGCGCATGACAGCGATACCGCCCTTCAACTTGCACCGATGGATCGATCAAAACCGGGCACTGCTCAAGCCGCCGGTCGGAAACAAGTTACTTTTCGAGGACAGCGGATTCATCATCATGGCGGTTGGCGGACCCAATTCGCGCAAGGACTATCACCACGATCCCAGCGAAGAGTTCTTTTTCCAGATCGAAGGAAACATGGTGCTCAAGACCGTTCAGGAAGGCCGCTTGGTGGATGTGCCCATCCGCGAGGGCGAGATGTATCTGCTGCCCGCGGAAGTGCCGCATTCGCCGCAACGTCCCGCCGGCAGCGTAGGTGTAGTCATCGAACGGCGCCGCGGTCCGTCGGAATTGGACGGCTTCTCCTGGTACTGCGAAAACTGCGGACACCGTCTGCATTTCGAGCGCGTCGCGGTGGGCAACATCGAGACGCAACTGCCGCAGATCTTTTCGCGCTTCTATTCGGACCTGCAGCAGCGCACGTGCAGCGTATGCGGCACGATTATGCAGGCGCCCACCTGACCGCGCAGGACCCGCAGCGCGTGGCCGCAGCCGCTTTGGACGCGGCGGACCCGCTTGCCGGTTTTGCCCGGGAATTCCATCACCCGCACGATTCGGCGGGACGCAAGCTGTTGTACTTTGGCGGCCATTCCTTGGGGCTGCAGCCCAAATCCGCCGCGGCCATGATCGAGCAGGAACTCGCCGATTGGCGCCGACTGGGCGTATTGGGGCATCACGACGCGACGCGGCCCTGGATCCCGTATCACGAGCGCGCAGCGCCGGCACTTGCCGGCTTGACAGGGGCAATGCCGGAGGAAGTCGTCGCGATGAACTCGCTGACGGTAAATCTGCACCTGATGATGGTCAGCTTTTTTCGTCCCGACGCGAGCCGCAACAAGATACTGATCGAGAGCTCGGCATTTCCGTCGGATCGTTACGCCGTCGTGTCCCAGCTTGAATATCACGGCTTGAGCGCCGCTCAGCATTTGATCGAGGTGCAGCCGCGGCCCGACGAGCGCAATTTAAGGACCCAGGATTTGATCGAATGCATCGAACGCGAGGGCCCGCATTTGGCCCTGGTGCTGCTGCCCGGCGTTCAATATCTCACCGGACAATCGCTGGAACTGCCGGCGCTCATCGCGGCGGCGCGCCGCGCCGGTGCTGCCGTCGGCGTCGATCTCGCGCACGCCATCGGCAACACGGCTTTGCAGCTGCACGATTGGAACGCGGATTTCGCGGTGTGGTGCAGCTACAAGTACTTGAATGCGGGCCCGGGCGCCGTCGGCGGGTGCTTTGTGCATGAGCGGCATGCGAGGAATTTCAAGCTGCCGCGATTTGCCGGCTGGTGGGGGCACAACAAGGCTGAGCGCTTTCTCTACGATCCGAAGTTCGATCCCATTGACGGCGCTCAGGGCTGGCAAATCAGCAATCCGCCGATCTTGTCGACGGCACCGCTGCTGGCATCGTTGGAGATTTTTCAGCGGGCGGGCCTGCCTGCGCTGCGCCAAAAATCCATCGCGCTCACCGGCTTCATGCAGAGCCTAATCGAGGAACGCCTGCGCGATTTCGTCGAGATCATCACGCCCGGCGATCCCGAGGAGCGCGGCTGTCAATTGAGTCTGCGCATCGACCGCCCGGCTGCGGAAGCGAAGCGCTGCCTGGTTGAGCTTACCGCTGCAGGCGTGATCGGCGATTGGCGCGAACCCGATGTGCTGCGCCTCGCCCCTATCCCCTTGTACAACTCCTTCGCCGAGGTGTTCGCCGCCGTCGACATCCTGGCGCAGGCTGTGCGCGCATGATTTTGGGCGCGCGCGCATTGCTCTCGTGATTCGCATTGTCGGTGCAGGCCCCACGGGCGCACTGCTGGCCTTGCTGTTGGAGCGGCGCGGACGAGAAGTGGAGTTGTACGACGCGCGTCCCGATCCGCGCGGTGTGCCGGCCGACTCGGGCCGGTCCATCAATTTGGCGCTGGCGGACCGAGGCATCCATGCGCTGAAGGCGGCGGGCGTGTTCGATGATCTGCGCTCCGCCCTGCTCCCCATGCGCGGCAGACTCATTCACTACGAAAACCGCGACACCCACTTTCAGCCGTATGGGCAACGGCCCAACGAAGTCATTTATTCGGTCTCGCGCCATCGTCTCAACCAGGCGCTGATCGAGGTCGCCGCCCGACGCAGCGGTGTGCGGCTGTTCTTTCAGCACCGCTTCGAAACGGCCGATTTCGCAGGCGCCACCGCCTCCATTCGCGACCTGCGCCGCGACCGGCTCATCAGCGTCGCCATGCAGCCTTTATTGGCGGCGGACGGCGCCGGATCGGCCATGCGCCGGGAGATGGCGGCGCAAAACCTGATTCAGGCCCTCGAGACCGATCTTGAGCATGGCTACAAAGAATTGACCATACCGCCGGGACCGGGTGCCGGCTATCGCATGGCCGACGACGCGCTGCATATCTGGCCGCGCGGTAACTTCATGCTCATCGCCCTGCCCAACAACGACGGCAGCTTTACCGCCACGCTGTTCCTGCCAAAGCGCGGTCCGGTGAGCTTCGAACACCTAAGCGATGCAAGCGGCGCCGATGAATTTCTGTCGCGGCATTTTCCCGATGCGCATGAGCTCATGCCGAATGCGGCTGTGGAATGGCAGGCAAATCCGGTGGGATTTCTCGGCACCGTGACCGCAAGTCCCTGGCACGTTCGAGGACAGGCCATGCTGATCGGCGACGCGGCGCACGCCATGGTGCCGTTTCACGGCCAGGGCATGAATTGCTGCTTCGAGGACTGCATCGAATTCGATGCCTGCGCCGCAGGGCAGCCGTCCTGGGAGGCCGCCTTCCAGCAATTCGGCGCCGCCCGCAAGCCCAATACCGACGCCATCGCCGCCATGGCGCTCGATAATTATTTGGAAATGCGCGAGAGCGTTGCTGATCCCAAATTCCAACTTCAACAGGCGCTGTCCTTGGAACTCGAACGGCGTTTCCCGCATCGGTTCATTCCGCGTTATTCCATGGTGATGTTCCACCACGAGATTCCCTATCTCACGGCCCGGCGGCGCGGCGCGGCACAGGCGGACATTCTGGCGGAACTGACGCAAGGCGATGTCGGCGCTCTGTCGGAGGTCGACTTCGAGCGCGCCGAGCGCTGGATCAACGCGAGTTTGCCGTCGCTCTAGGCTGCCGTCGCTCTAGGCTGCCGTCGCTCTAGGCTGCCGTCGC
>DATHKV010000169.1:0-3653 GCA_035488895.1 Steroidobacteraceae bacterium | reverse complement strand
TGCTGCTGGAAGATCGCACCGGCAAGACGGACCACGACTACACCGAAAGCGGCAACGTGCTGCTGGACCACTTGCACGGCGCCAGCATCGAGCGCTGCGCGGCCAATCCGGACATGAACGGCGAACTGGCCAAGGTCGCCGCGAAGCTCAAGAGCGAGGGACGCAAGCCGTACCTCATTCCCGGCGGCGGCTCGAACCCGACCGGCGCCTTGGGCTACGTCAATGCAGCAATGGAACTCATCGGCCAGGCCAACGACCTGGGCCTGAAAATCGATCACGTGGTGCATGCCACGGGCAGCGCGGGAACCCAGGCAGGGTTGATCGCCGGTCTCGCCGGCATCCGATCGGGCGTGCCGCTCTTAGGGATAGGAGTGCGCGCGCCCCGCGAGCGCCAGGAAGAAAATGTATTCAAGCTGGCCTGCGCCACGGCTGACCTATGCGGCACACCCGGCGCGGTGCGGCGCGAGGATGTGGTCGCGAACAGCGACTATGTCGGCAAGGGATATGGTTTCTCGACGCCAGGTTCGCTCGATGCCATCCGGACGCTGGCGCGCCTGGAGGGAATCCTGCTGGACCCTGTTTACACCGGCAAGGGCATGGCCGGCTTCCTTGATCTCATCGCCAAAGGCATGTTCAAGAAAGGACAGAACATCGTGTTTGTCCACACCGGCGGCAGCGTGGGTCTGTTTGGCTATGTCGATGACTTTAGATTTGGCGCTGCGCGCCGATCCAAGGCCGCCTGAGTGGCATCGATGCATCGCGTCGTCGGCATCATTGGCGGCATGGGGCCGGAGGCCACAGTGGATCTCATGCGGCGTGTGGTGGCGAAGACGCCGGCGCGCGACGATCAGGACCACATCCATCTGATCGTGGAAAGCAATCCCAAGATTCCCTCCCGCGTCGCCCACCTGATCGAGGGAACGGGCGCCGATCCCACGCCGGAATTGATTCGGATCGCCGTCAATTTGCAGCGCGCCGGCGCGCACGCACTGGCGATTCCGTGCAACACGGCGCATGCCTATGCACATTCGATTCGACGTGCGGTCAGTATCCCGTTGCTCGACATGATCGACCTGACCGTCGAGCAAATCGCCGGCTCACCGCGCATCGCGCGAGTCGGTTTACTGGCGTCCTCGGCCGTGCTCGCCACAGAACTGTACGCGAAAGCCTTTTCCGCCCACGGCATTGCCGTGGTCCACCCCAAGCCCCAGGAAGAAGTCATGGCCTTGATACAGGCTGTAAAACGCGGGGACACCGGATTGCAATCTCAGTCCGCGCTCGGCCACGTCGCGCTCGAACTCGCATCTCAATCTGATGTGTTGCTGATCGGATGCAGCGAACTCTCGGTCATCGCGGCCGGCGTGACCGTTCCTTTCGTCGATTCGCTGGACGTGCAGGCCGATGCGATCGTGAAGTTTGCGGCCTCAGCCGCCTGATTTCGCCGGCGCGAGCACGCGTACCTTATCCTGCAGGATGCCGGGTCCAAAGTTGCGCGCACGTTCGAGGAAAGCCTCGGTAACCTCGAATCCCTTCGGCACCAGCAGCGTGCCGACATGGGTGTAGAAATCGTCCATGAACACCATTCCCGCCGTGAGCCGCCCCACCGCCACTTCCCTCACCTCGGGTGTGCCCGCGGCGAGGCCCACCAGCGACTCGAGACTTTCAACCAGCTTGGAGTCGAATTTCCCGGATTGTGCACGCACGGACGACAGCGCCACGTTGGCGCTGTGGCCTTGCGCGATCTGCGAATCATATTCGAGCACCAGATTCAGAATCCCTGACCCCAGCTTGACCACGCCGTCGGGCAGTTCGGTCTTCGATGGACGCGTCGCGGCCAATATTTCCAGGACCGGTTCGAGCCGAGGAATGCGGCCGAGGAGTTTCTGCGCAACCATGGGTGCGCCGTCCGCAAGCACCCGCTCTTCGGGCGTCAAGCGTTTGCCGTAGTAGAGCTTTTCCACCAGCTCGATCGGCAGTGAAATGTATCCGATCTGGGAAAGCATGGCCGCCGCTTCGAGTTGCCAGAAACCCGCTTTGCCGAGGGATGCGGCCAATTCGGTGGCAAGACGCTTCACCCGCGTGGCCCGCCCGAAGGCAACGGGATTGGTGATGGCGAGGATGTCGACCAGCGCCTTGATGCAGCCGATCAAGGTCTCCTGCAGCAGCACTTTTTCAGCAATCAGCAGCCGGTGATGCAACACCCCGGCTTCAATCGCACTGCGTAACTGATCAGGGGGACAGGGCTTGGTCAAGAACCGGAATATTTGTCCCTCGTTGACGGCCGCGATGGCGGCGTCGCGTCCGGGCTCTCCGGTCAGCAGAATGCGCGTCGTTTCCGGGTAAAGCTGCCTGACGTGCTTGAGCAGCGTCGCGCCGTCCATTCCCGGCATCCGCATGTCGGAAACGATGACGGCGGGCGCGCCCTTCTCTTTGAGCATTTGCAAGGCGCTATTGCCCCCATTGGCCGCAAACACCTGGTAGTCGCGGCGCAGATGCACCGCCAGGCTGTCCACGATTCGTGGCTCATCGTCCACACAGAGAATACTGGGGAGTTCTTCGCGATTCATATGTATGCCGTGACTTTGTTGCATTAATTTGGCCGTAACGCGTTCGCCACTCGACTCTGGGCTCCCTGCCAGTCGAAGGGCGCATTCAGACTGGCGAGATAGTTGGCATCGACGCTCTGATCCGGTTGCGCAGGGGGAATGATGGCATAAGCGTTGGCGGAATCGACCAAAGCGTGCGACACCGCCAACGCGCCCACCAAATCATAGCCGTGCGGGGTCACCGCTTTGGGCGTGTGGTGCAAGGCCACCGCCTCCACAATGGCGTACGGCAAACCCCACAGTCCCAGCAGGTAGGCGCCGATCTCCGCATGAGTCGCTCCCATAATGCGCCGCTCACACTCGAGCAGGGGCAGATTTTCTGCACGCGCAAGCTCGAGCGCGCTCGCCAGATCCTGGGGGCACTCCTGAACCATTATCCAATAACCGATATCGTGCAGCAGCCCCGCGAGCCAGGCGTCATCGGGCGATGCCCTGCCCCCCGCCAGCGCTTTGCAGGCGGCCGCCGCGCACTGCGCGTGATTCTGCAGTCGCTCCGGATCCACGTCCGAAAGGCCTTGTGCGGGCTTCCATTTCGAAAAAATCTCGGCCGATAGGACCAAATTGCGCACCGTTGCGAATCCCAGGTACGTGACCGCGTCCTTGATTCGCACCATCGGCTTGCGCAATCGAAAGAAGGCGGAATTCGTAATCTGCAGCACTTTGCTGGCGATGGCGGCGTCCGCGTTGACGATATCGCCGATTTCAGCGGCCGTGACGCTCGGCTGGGCAAGGGCCGCCTGCAGAAGGCCATAGGTTTTCGGCATCGCGGGCAGCTTGGCGATGCGGCCGACCACTTTGCGCAGCGATTCCTGCCCGAGCAAATCCTTCAGGTGAAAGCAGCGCTCGATGATGTTTTCCAGCTCTCGCCCATCGCAGGGCTTCGCCACGTATTGATGCGCGAGCGAGGTGAGCCTCACCGCCTGCACCGGATCGGAATAGCCCGACACAATGATGCGCATCGCGTCGGGCCAACGCTGCTTCACGACGGTGAGCAGTTGCCCGCCATCCATCCCCGGCATGCGCACATCCGAGACCACCAGGTCGAAC
>DATHKV010000168.1:0-6694 GCA_035488895.1 Steroidobacteraceae bacterium | reverse complement strand
GTCTCGAGTTCGTGGCTCAAATCACCCATGGCCGTGATGCCGGCCATCCTTGCCCCGCCTTTCAGGGTGTGCAACTGACGCTGCAGTTCGGCGACGGGCTGCTTGTCCTTGCGATCCTGATTCCAGACGGTCAGCGAGCCCTGAGCGGCCTCCAGCAGCTCGGTCGCCTCTTCGCTGTAAATGTTGGCAATTTCGTGATCGAATTCTTCCGCCGGCGCAGGCTCGACCGGCTGCGCAGACGCCTGCGGCGGAGCGGGTGGCGGCACGCTTGCGGGTGGCGGCACGCTCGCGGGTGGCGGCACGCTCGCGGGTGGCGGCGCGCTTGCGGGGGGCTCACTGACGACGAGCGCGGGCACCATCGCCGAGGCGCTCGTATCGCTCGCGGTGGCGGCAATCATCGCGTCCACTTCGGTCTCCAGATCGCGGAGTTGCGCCAGCAGCGCGGGCTGATCGGAAAAGAACCCGGTCGACTCGTTGATGTGAGAGAGCACGTTTTCAATGGCACGCACCGACTGTTCGAGCGTCGCGAGCCCTGCGTCCGACAGGCCATGTCCGCTGTCGAACACCTTGCGCATCACATGATTCAGCGGCTCGGTGATGCGAATGCCGTGGCGCGCCTCCGCCATCTTGGAGCTGCCGCTCAAAGTATGGATGGCCCGATACACCGACTCCGGCAGTTCGTGCGGCGCGGGCTGGTCGGACCGCTTGCGCAGGTATTCGCGGATCTCCGTCAAATGACTGGAGGTCTCCTTCGAGTAGATGTCGTGCAGCGCGGCGTCCATGGCCGGTTTTGGAACCGCGGCCGCGCCCCCCCAGCTCGCTGTCGCGCTGTTCGCATCGGATCCGGCACGATCCTCCGGCGCGATGTTGGCCCTTGCCTGCTCCGGATCGCGGCCATCGGCATAGGCAAACGCGCGTGCCATCAGCGTCTCGATGGGCGTGGAACCGGGTCGTCCGGTCTCCAGTTGTTCCACCAGTTGCGGCAATGCCGCCACCGAATTGCGCAGCAGCGCCATCATTCCCGGCGTGCGCGTCAGGGTTTTGTCGATGATCCGATTCAGCAGATTCTCGATGGACCAGGCGAATTCCGCCATCGAGCGCGCGCCGACCATGCGTCCGCTGCCTTTCAAGGTATGAAAGCTGCGCCGCATGGAAGACAACGCCTCCAGATCCATGGGGTTTTGATCCCACGAGGGGAAAGCCTTTTGAACCGACGCGATTTCTTCCTTCGCTTCCTCGATGAACAGTTCGACGAATTGCGGATCCACCGCCTCGGGTTCCGGCACGGCAATCAGCGGATTGGTCGCGGCATGCGCCCGCTTGGTGCGCTCCATGGCGATGGTGTCCGCGGGGTCGAGCTTCATCGTCTTGGCGGCTTCGCTGCTGGTCAGCGCCAAATTCGGCACTCGCGACAGCGTGTCATCGTCCACCAGCGTCTTGAGACACATCTCGGCGTTGTCCAGCATGTACCACGGATCGGTGCGCCCGTTCTGCACGGTCTCCATGTAGTACTCAATGCTGACGATGGCATCGGCCACCCGCTCGAGTCGGATCGGATCAGGCGGCGGAGCGCCCGGCTCGATCAGCTTGCGAACCTGTGTGCCGACGGCGTCCATCAGTTCGACGGCACGGCCTTTACCCAGCATCAGGAGGCCCGCGGTGATGCCGCGCAGCAGCTGCGGCACATTGTCGAGGCCTTGGGGCGAGAATTCGTTGGGCTTTTGCACTGCGGTTGAAACCGCTTCTTTGATGCGCGCCAGATTGACGATGCACTCGCGCAGCACCGCTTCGCTGACCTGCCTGAATTCATGATCTTGATCGGGCGGAACTTCCGCGGAACCCGCAGTGGAAGGCGCGGGCAAGATCAGCCTTATCAGCTGGTCGTCCAGGCTGTCCTCGACGGACAGCAGAACGCCCGCGACTCGCACCAGCGAATCTTCGGACGGCGGCTTGCCGTCCTGCACGATCTGCGCAAGCGCCTGGATTTCCTCCTGCACGCGCTGGCGCAGCTCGCCCAACCCCAGCACGCCGAGCGTATCGCTGATTTTCTTCAGCAGTTCGAGCTGCGGCTGGAGTTCCGAACTTTGACCGCCGCCGCGGCGCACAAAGATATCGAGGACGTCCTTGACCTTCGAGAGGTCTTCCTTGATGGCCGCCGCCACCGTGCGCATCAATTTGACGCTCGGCGCCGACAGGCTCTCCCGCTCCTGCTCGATGTTGTCGTCGACCGGCAGCAGTTCGGCCAGCTTGAATGACGCCCGCACGGCGGCAATGCGCCCGCCGCTGGTGGTTGCGCGCGCGACGTAGTAAAGCAGGTTGTTGAGCAAGTCGATCGGCGGATCCTCGCAATAGCGCCCCTCGCCGAGTTCGTACAGCGCCTTGATTTGCCGATCCGCCTGGCCGAGCAAGCGCTTCAAGGTCGCGCTGCCTTCCAAGCCGTTGGCTCGAACCGCCTCGAGGATCGCACCTACGACCCACCACAGCTGGAATACCGGCTGCGTCGTAGCGACTTGTTCGAGCTTTTCCGTGACCTTGGCGAGAATTTCCAGGTTCTGCACCGTGCGCTCGCCGCGGATGTACCCCAGCAAGCCGATTTGGAATCGAGGCCGCAGACGCCTCGCCCATTGAGCCACGGAAATTGATTGCTCCCCCTGCGTCAGGGATTGAGGTGTGGCGTTTTGGTCGGACTTCAGATTGAGCAGCAGCAGCGTGCCTTCGGACAGCAGCGGGCTGCCGCGGACGGAACGCAAATCGTTGAGCAAGGGCAGCAGCACCAGCGCCAGGTCCCGGCCGCCCGACAAGACGCGCTCGAGATAGGTTGGCAGCTGCACCATGGCGCGCATCAACGCATCGAGCCCGTCGATCTGCCGCTTTTGATCGCTGCCCGAATTCAGCAGGTAGCGCGTGACGTGCTCCATCTCCTCTGCCAGCAACGCTGCGCCGTAGACCTCGACGAGCCGCAGCACGCCGTGGGCCGAGTGCAGCTGGTCGGCGCATTTTTCCAGCAGGACGCGTTGATCGGGCCGTTCTGCGTACGCCTCGAGCGAGGCACGCGCGTCGTTCAACGTTGCGCTAAGTTCCTTGGCGACAATGTGCAGAGTTTGGGAGCTGATGTCAGTCATGCCGGAACCGTCGGGAGCCTAAGCTCCGATGCCGCTCGCCTTGCGCATTTTTCCGGAATTGACCGGCGCCGGCGCAGCAGGCGCCGGTGCGGCAGGCTCTTTCAAGGCCGGCAGCTTGCTCGATGTCGCGCCCGCGGCGTTGCCATAATCGGGCAGCCGGAATCCCGCCACCGATTTGCGCAGCTGCGCCGAGAGCGCAGCCAGTTTGGCGATCGAGGTGGAGGTCGCCGTCGATCCTTCCGCGGTCTGCGACGAGATTTCGCGCACCACCTGCATGTTCTTCGAAATGTTGCCGGAGACAGCCGCTTGCTGGCGCGCGCTGGCCGAAATGTTCTGCACCAGGCTCGCGATTTGATTCGAAACCTGTTCGATCTCCTCGAGCGCCGCGCCGGCGTTTTCAGCCAATAGAGCGCCGCCGACGACATCCGTCGTGCTGCGCTCCATGGAGACTACCGCCTCGTTGGTATCGGTT
Source organism: Steroidobacteraceae bacterium (assembly GCA_035488895.1). GTDB lineage: Bacteria > Pseudomonadota > Gammaproteobacteria > Steroidobacterales > Steroidobacteraceae > Bog-1198. The sequence goes on along the minus strand of DATHKV010000168.1, from coordinate 3,100 downwards.
TGGATGGTGCGCACCAGCACTTCGATCTGCTTGGTGGCGTTCGCGGCGCGCTCCGCGAGCCTCTGCACCTCGTCTGCCACGACGGCAAAGCCGCGGCCCGCTTCGCCCGCCATGGATGCCTGAATCGAGGCATTCAGCGCGAGAATATTGGTCTGCTCGGCGATGTCGTTGATCAACTCGACGATGTTGCCGATTTCCTGGGAACTCTCTCCCAGGCGCTTGATGCGTTTGCTGGTCTCTTGAATGGTCTCGCGAATGGCATTCATGCCGTCGATGGTGCGCCGGACGGCATCGCCGCCCTTGTGCGCGACGTCGACCGAATGACGCGCGACATCCGAGCAGCGCTCGGAATTGCCGGACACTTCTTCGATCGAGGCCGCCATGTCGGCCATCGATTCGCTGGCCGCGGATATCTGACGCGACTGCGCGCTGCTCGCCTTGGCCATGTGGGCCGCGGCCCCTTGGGTCTGCTTCGCGGCACCGTCCAATTGAATGGCGCTGTCGTTGATGGTGGTGACCAGTTCGCGCAACGCCTCGATGGCATAGTTGATCGAGTCGGCGATGGCGCCCGTGATGTCCTCGGTGACGGTCGCCTGAACCGTCAGATCGCCGTCCGCCAGGCTCGAGAGTTCATCGAGCAGGCGCATGATGGCTTCCTGGTTGCGCTCATTCTCGCGCACCCGCAGTTCGTTGCTGCGGCGCTGATCGGCGGTCTTCGAATACGTCCATGCCAGCGCGCCGAACAGCAGCGCCGCCAGTGCCAGCAAGCCTAAGATCCAGACCTTGTAGCCGCCGGCACTTTCGACACGCGGGGCCGTGTTGCCCAGTTGGGTTGCGAGCGTACTGGCGAGCGCCGGCAAGCCGCGCGCGGCGACCTGGGCCTTCGCGAGGGGATCGGCCGCACCGATCGCCTTGCGCACGCTGGCCGTGTATTGCTGATTTCGCTGCACCACCGTCTTCAGCCGCTGTTCGGCATCGGCGCCGGTGACTTTCTGGATCGCAATTCCAGACTCTTCTCCGGACAACCCGCGCATCACCTGGTTGAGGAATTCCAGGCTGTCTGCGAGGCGCTGCGCGCTCGGGCCGGCATCGCTGACGCCTGCGGCCAATCCGGTCAAATCCTGTTGAATGCGCTGCATGGTCAGTTCGAAGCGCTCCAGATACCGGCTCATCCCCTCCAGCTTCTGGACGCCCACTGAACTGCCCAGATCACCGAGTTCCGACAGCAGTTTCGGCGCCCACTCGCGAACCTCCTGGGTGGACGTCTGAATCGTCTCGACGGAGTTGCGGGACGCCAGGACGGCGGCCGCGCCGTCGTTCAGCTTGTTCCAGGTGGCCGGATCTCCGGCGCCCGGCGTGTTGCTGCGCAGGGCTTTGAGCCGCGTGGCGCTCTTGGCGAGCGCATCGAAGGCGCTCGCTTCGCCGCGCAGCGCATTCTGTGCCTCGAAGGGCATGCGCTGCGCCACGAGCGACAGTTGCTCCGCGGGCGCGGCGACCGGGGCGGAATTTCGCGTCAGCGCCGTCAGCACGGCGGCAATGATCAGGCATAGCACGACGAGCCCCGCCAGCAGCGGCAGCAGATTGGGACCGGCTGATTTTTCGATTCGCCTTGTCGTCATCTTTCGTTCCACATCTAACTTGCCGCCTGCAGGAAGCTCTGGCTCTCGACCAAACTCTTCAAGCTCAAAACCGGCCAAACTTCGCCCCCGCGGCGAAAGGCGCCGGCAAGATAGCTATCGCAGCGGATCACCGTCGGCGGCGCTTCTGCACTGAATTCCGATTCCGCAAAACGCCGGAATCCCAATACTTCATCGACCATCAAGCCGGCCGGAATGTCCCGGTGATTGACCACGACGATGCGCGTATTGCGCCCCGAAGCGGTCGCGCCGCTCCCCAGGAATTGCCGCAAATCCAGCATCGGCATGAGCGCCCCGCGCACATTGGCCAACCCCTTGACCCAGCTCTTGGCGCCGGGAATGCGCGTGACCACCGCCGGATATCCCAACACCTCCCGCGTCTCTTCCCGGGCCACTAAAAACGTCTCGCCGCCCATGCGGAATGCCACGCCCACCCACTCTTGCCCCGCCTCCGCCTCGGCAACGCTATTCGCCGCCACCGTGCGGCTGCGCTTCTCCAATTCCTTGAGCAATTCGAACGGCCGATCCCGCAAGCTGCGCAAGCTGGTGTCGGACCCGCTAGCCGTACTCGTCATGTGGCCAGTGCGGCCTGCGCCTTCTCAACCAGCGCCTGCGCGGACACAGGTTTCACCAAATAGTCCACCGCACCTTGCCGCAAGCCCCAAACCCGATCGGTTTCCTGGCCCTTGGTGGTCACCATGATGATGGGGATCAGGCTGGTCTCAGGATCGTTGATCAGCATGCGTGTGGCTTGGTAGCCGTTGACGCCCGGCATCACGATATCCATGAAGATGAGATCCGGTTTCATCTCCTTTGCCTTGCGCACGCCCTCCTCGCCGTTTTCGGCGGCGGCGGTTTTGAAACCGTGCTTTTCCAGGGCCTTTTGCATGACGAATACCTCGGTGGGTGAATCGTCAACAATTAGAATCAATGCCATCTCGTATTCTCCGTCATTTTCCGACGTGAGCTTCGATCGCTCCCAACAATTCGTCTTTGGTGAATGGCTTGGTCAAATAATGTTCCGAACCTACGATGCGGCCGCGTGCCCGATCGAACAGGCCATCCTTGCTCGACAGCATGATCACCGGAATTTGCTTGAATACCTTGTTGTGCTTGATCAGCGAGCAGGTCTGGTATCCATCGAGACGAGGCATCATGATGTCCACGAACACGATGTCCGGCTGATGGTCGGCGATCTTGGACAGGGCGTCGAAACCATCGACGGCGGTGAACACTTCGCAGCCCTCCTTGGTGAGGAGTGTTTCAGCGGTCCGGCGAATGGTCTTGCTGTCATCGATCACGAGGACCTTGAGCCCCGTGAGTTTAGGCTTGCCGCTGGTGATCATGCTCTCCATGTCTTGCGTAGGTGCTGGAATCTTGTGGCTTTTTAACATATCCAGGCCGCGCAAGCCACGGTACGGGGTCGACATTTCGAGGCATTCACGGGCAAACAACGGTGGCCT
>DATHKV010000167.1:0-3339 GCA_035488895.1 Steroidobacteraceae bacterium | reverse complement strand
GTCGTGCAGGCCGTCGAGGCGAGCCTCAAGCGCCTGCAGACCGACCGCATCGACGTGCTGTTCCTGCACCGCTTCGATCCGGTGACGCCGATCGACGAGATGATGCGCGCGCTGGAAGACATGGTGCGCGCGGGCAAGGTGATCTATCCGGCCGTCAGCAACTGGGCGGCGTGGCAGACGCAGCGCGCGGTCGACCTGCAGGAGCGCCACAACTGGGCGCGGCTGCAGGTCGTCCAGCCGATGTACAGCCTGGTGAAGCGACAGGCCGAGGTCGAGATCCTGCCGATGGCCGAGGCCAACGGCATCGGCGTCATTCCGTACAGTCCGGCGGCGGCGGGCCTGCTCTCGGGCAAGTACTTCGGCCAGGCATCGGGACGGCTCAAGACCAACAAGATGTACGAGGCACGCTACGGCGACAAATGGATGTTCGAGGTCGCGGAGAAATACGTGGCGTTCTGCAAGCAGAAGAACCTGCATCCGGTCAGCACGGCGATTGCCTGGGTGGCCGCGCATCCCGCGATCACGGCGCCCATCATTGGGGCACGCAATGTCGACCAGCTGAAGGACTCACTCGCCGCGGTAAAGGTCGACATGACGCCGGCGCTGCGCGCAGAGATCGCAGACCTCTCGCGCCCGCCGCCGCCGGCCACCGATCGATCGGAAGAGCAGAAGGTTGCGAAGGCCGCGGCGTAGCCGCCACCTCGTCGCGAAAGACCACCGTGGTCCACGATGCGGCACGCGTTTCGGGACGCCCGAACCGTTGCACCCTACTTTTGGCGTTGTCGCAGAAATGCGGATCGTTCGGCCGGGGATTCTATGTGATTTGAGAGACTGAGCCACAAAGCTTCAACGGAAGACGCGTCGGCCGTCGCCCGCCGCACCAGGACGCGGGCAATCGGCCCGACAAATTGAGTAAGCGCCTCTTGCACCCGCTCCAGTTCATGTTCAGGCAGGCGGACGCTGCTGTCGCTACGCTGTGGCGTGCCGGCCACCACCGGCGAGCGGGAGCGAAGCAAAAGTTCCACATCACGACGGAACCGCTCACGCTCAGCGCTATCGGTGATCGACAAGGCGAGCTGTGAACAAAGGTCGCCGACGGATCGGCTGCGACCGGCTGTCGTGCGGACCAGAATGCGGGCGATAGGGCCAACATAACCTGTCAGCTTGTGCTCCAGCGCCTGCAACGTATCAGCATCGAGCTGCGCCTCCGGCGCTCGCGCCCCGGTGTCGCGCCGCGCTTTCTGCGAATCGGCGGTGCCGCCCGCAACACCGCCCGCCGGAGAGATACGGGTGATTACATTCCCCTCATCGTCGCGGCTGCCGCCAAGAACCTGCCGTAACGCCTCGGCCATCTCGTCACCCGTATGGAAACGATCGTCCGGCTGTTTTTCCATGGCGCGCTCGAGCACAAACTGCAGCCTCGGCGCCACGGCGCGCACAGGCGCAGGCAGCAGTGGCAATCTCTCATTCTGAATGCGATGGCTGACCTCTCCCACGTTGTGGCCCGGAAAGGCGCGATCGCCAGTCACCATTTCGAACAGCGTCGCCCCTGCCGAAAAAAGGTCGGAGCGACCGTCCACCAGGCTGCCACGGCATTGCTCCGGTGACATGTAGTTCGGCGTGCCCATCGACGACGAGGTACTGGTGACGTCGGTATTCACGAAACGGGAGATACCAAAATCTGCGACCTTGACCCGCATTTCAGGGGTCAACATGATATTTGCCGGTTTGATGTCCTGATGGATGACGCCCATCGCGTGCGCGCTGGCCAGAGCGTCCAATACCTGCAGCATGATGCCGATGGCATCCGGAACGGCCATGACAGGGGCGGCATCGAGCGCCTGGCGCAAACTCGCGCCATAAACGAATTCCATCGCGATGAAGGGCTGTCCCTCATGTAGGGCGAAGTCATAAATAGCGACTATGTTGGGATGTGCACAGCGGGCGGCCGCCTGAGCCTCTCGGCGGAAACGCCGAATGTATTCTGCGCGCTTGCCACCACTCATCAACTCGGTCGAGATCAGTTTTATGGCGACTGACCTGCGGATCTCAGGGTCATGCGCCTTGAAGATCTGACCCATTCCACCAATGCCGACCAAGTTCTCAACGAAATAGCGACCGATGGCGGTCGGGATCGGGACCACGCCTACCCCCTCGAAGGCGCACCGATCATGCGCCCTCCAGCATTTTTATGGCGTTCTGCAAGCTGCGATGCATCAGATTGAACGAGCGTCCAAGCGAAGCAATTTCGTCGCGGCCTTTTACCGGGTACTCCGCAACGTCGGGTTTCCCCGCACTCACATCGCGCGCCAGCGCGGTGATTTGCTGCATCGGCCGCAAAATGAAGAAGTGCATCAGCACGTTCAACAATACGAGCATCCCCAGGAATACTGCACTCAGCGCAGTCACGAACGCCAACAACGAGCGGTTTGCGCGGGCCAGCGCGACACTCAGCGGAACCGAAACGATCTGTGCCCCGATGACGTCGTTCAACACCCAGCCAAATCCGTTACTGTTGCCGTACAGGTCAACCATCGTTGCGGGCGCCGCCGCCGGCGTCGAATGACAAGAGAGACAAGCGCGGTCGGTCAACCGGAATGGGCGAGCGAAGGTCAGAAACGGACCCGACGGGGTGTCCCGCGTGGCGACAAATTCAGCGAGCGCAGTGTTCTGCTTGAACACATTGATGATATCCGATTCCCAAGTCGTGGCGCGGTCGGAGGGATTGGTGGGGTTGAGCGCGGCTTCCTTATAGGAGTAGTCAGGGAAGTCCTTCTGGACCTGATGGAGCACGGTTTGCGCCGACCAGGACGGAACCGAATGGGGCAGGAAGCGAACAGCCATCTGCTCGCTTATCAAGGGCCTGATCTCGTTCTGGGTGTAGCCGCGAACAGCCGTTCCGCTGCGCATGATGAGAGTGGCTTCATTGAGCATCTGCCGCTTGGCTTCCTCCGTCGTGATTTCCCTGGCCAGGAAAGTCGCTACCGCCAGGCCAATCAGAAACGCCGTAATCATCACCAGATTGAATTTGGTCCTGAGCCCCATGCCATTCTCCATACCGCCTTCATTTTCACCGCACGCTGTTGGCGAGTCGTGTTGCCTGTTCAGCGCTCAGGCGGCCGGTCATTTCGCTCTTGATTTCGAACTGGTAGCGGCGGATGGCGGCCCGGGTTTCGGGTCCGAATGTCCCGTCGATCCGGCCACTGTAGTATCCCATGGTTGCCAGCATCGTCTGGATCCGGCGCCGATCCTGCTCGGACATCTGATCCTCGTCCGCCATGGTCAGGCGTTGCGGCGGCGCAACCGGCAATGCAACGACCGATGGCTCGGGCGGCGGCG
>DATHKV010000166.1:0-4800 GCA_035488895.1 Steroidobacteraceae bacterium | reverse complement strand
CCTTCATTCCCAACGATTTACGCCTCGACGATGCGCGCCGCATGCTCATCATCACCGGCCCCAACATGGGCGGTAAAAGCACCTACATGCGCCAGACAGCGCTCATCGTGATTCTCGCGCACATCGGCTGCTTCGTGCCGGCCCGGCGCGCGGTACTGGGGCCCTTGGACCGCATCTTCACACGCGTCGGTGCTTCCGATGACCTCGCGGGCGGGCGTTCGACCTTCATGCTTGAAATGACGGAAACGGCCAATATTCTGAACAATGCTACCGACCGTAGCTTGGTGCTCATGGATGAGGTGGGCCGCGGCACCAGCACTTTCGACGGGCTGTCGCTCGCCTGGGCTTGTGCGGCCTTCATTGCCACCAAAATCCGAGCCTTTACGCTGTTTGCCACACATTACTTCGAACTTACCAGCCTCGCGAGCGAGTCGCCCGGGGTTGCCAATGTCCATGTCGAGGCCGTCGAGCATGGCGAGCGGCTGGTGTTTCTGCACAGCGTCAAGGAGGGTCCGGCCAACCAGAGCTATGGTTTACAGGTGGCTGCGCTGGCGGGAATCCCCAAGTCCGTGACAACCCAGGCGCGGCGCTACTTGACTGAGCTGGAACGCGAGCGGGATGCGCTGCGAAGCCATAACTCACCGCAAGGTGAATTGCCCCTGTTCGCACCGGCGCCCGTGCCGGTTCAAGAATCAGCCGTCTTGGAAGCCCTGCGCGCGGCAGACCCCGACACTTTGAGCCCGCGCGATGCACTGGAACTGCTGTTCCGTTTGAAAAGCCTGGATCGCGGCGAACAAGGCTAACGAAGGAAATTTCCGTCGCTCAAGAACGCAGCGGTTTGCCGCGCGACCGTCCATGAAAACGGCAGTACCGTGTGGCTGATCCTTAAAACCAGGTGCTGCGATATGCCCGGCAGCCGCGTCTCTTCCACGAAGATCGTGCCATCGCTGGGTGCGCCCTGTATGCCCACCAGCCTTCCCAAGCCGATTCCCACGCTGCCTGCGATCACGCCCAGTTCGCGTTGCCCCATCCAACGGCGTTGACGCTGCGTGAGCAATTCCTCGTGCACTCCCTTTCCCATGATTTTCTTGCCAAATGGCAGGCGGGCGAGATTCAGCGCCGCGCGGCTACCGTTCAGCGGCGAACCTAGGAACACGATTCGTCCCGGTGGAAGCTGGGCGCCTTCCCCGCTCTCAAACAGCTTCAATATCACCAAGCCACCCAGGCTATGACCGACCAGGTGGAGCGTGTCTGCACGCTGTTGCGTTAAGAATTCGCCGAGTGCCTGCGCATTGTCGCTGATGTTCGACCTCACCGAGGGGTAGGAGAATGCGCGTGTCTTCGCATTCAACTCCCGGCCCAGCCGTCTGAGCAAGATGCCACCCTCATTACCGGTCAGCCATAGCCCATGCACGTACACGACCAGGGTCTTCATGACATCAGGTTACAAGCGCAGGTCGGCAATGACCGCACGATTCGTGCTGGAAGATGCCGTTTCCATGGCATCGCCGGCCGACACCCAACGGAACTGCACATGCTCCGAATCGCTCAAAACCACCGGCACGCGACTCTGCAGCCGCAGTGAGAAAGCGTGCTCGAGATTCTGCGTAACCCCCGGGGCATACACCTTGCCGAAGGCCGGCAAAATCTCGTACAGCTGCGTCCACTGTAAATTGACCAGCACGCCTTGCCTGATCCCGGTTTCCTCGATCACTTCGCGTCGCGCTGCTGCATCAGCCGGTTCGCCCCACTCCATGCTCCCGGTAACCGATTGCCAAAACCCCGGCGGCCGGCGCCGCTCGAGCAGCAGAAATTCGCCGCCTTCCGTGTGGATCACGATCAAGACGGATTCGGGCCGGCGAAATTGTTGCATTCACTCGATCTTGGGAGGCGTTCGCACGCGAATGTGCAGCTCTCGCAGCTGCGCCTCGCTCACCTCGGTGGGGGCATCCATGAGCAAATCCGCCGCCGTCTGCGTCTTCGGAAAGGCGATCACATCGCGGATGCTGTCGGCGCCCGCCATCAGCATCGCCAATCGGTCGAGGCCGAAGGCGATTCCGCCGTGCGGCGGCGCGCCGTACTTGAGCGCGTCGAGCAAGAATCCGAATTTCACGCGGGCCTCTTCGGCGGATATGCCCAACAAATCGAACACCACAGACTGCAGTTCTTGGTTGTGGATGCGCACCGATCCGCCGCCGATCTCCGAGCCGTTCAACACCATGTCGTAGGCTTTGGCGGTCGCTTCGCCCGGACTTGCCGCGAGCGCCGCATAATCCAGGTTGGCCGGGCTGGTAAACGGGTGATGCATGGCTTGCCAGCGCTTCGCCTCGGCATCCCATTCGAACATCGGAAAGTCGACAACCCACAGGGGTCGCCAGCCCGCAGCCACCATCTTCAGATCCTGGCCGACTTTGAGGCGCAGCGCGCCGAGCGCATCGCTCACGACTTTGCCGGTATCGGCGCCGAAGAAAATCAGGTCCCCATCCTTCGCCGCAACCCGCTGCATGATCCCAGCGATGGCTGCATCGCTCAAAAATTTCAAGATCGGTGACTGCAGCCCGTCGCGCCCCTTCGCCAGCTCATTGACCTTGACGTACGCGAGACCCTTCGCGCCATACCGCGCGACGTACGCCGTGTAGTCATCGATCTCCTTGCGAGAGAGCTTTCCGCCCTGTGGCACGCACAACGCCGTCACCCGGCCGCGAGGATCGGCTGCGGGACCCGCGAATACTTTGAAATCGCAGCCCTTCACCAGGTCCGCGACGTCCACCAGTTCCAGCGGCACGCGCAGATCAGGCTTATCCGAGCCATATCGGCGCATGGCCTCCGCGTAGCTCATCCGCGGCATGGGACTAGGCAGGTCAACGCCAAGCACCTGCTTGAACAGATGATGAACCAAGCCTTCCATGATTTCCTGAATCTGCGCCTGATCGAGGAAGGAGGTTTCGATATCCAGCTGGGTGAATTCCGGCTGACGATCGGCGCGCAAGTCTTCGTCGCGGAAGCAGCGCACGATTTGATAGTAGCGGTCGAATCCGGAAATCATCAGCAGTTGCTTGTAGATTTGCGGCGACTGCGGCAACGCGAAGAATTTTCCCGCGTGCGTGCGGCTCGGCACCAGATAGTCGCGCGCTCCTTCCGGCGTCGCCTTCGACAGCATCGGCGTCTCAATGTCCACGAATCCGGCGTCGTCCAAATACTGACGCATGGCGCGCGTGATCCGGTGGCGCAGCAGCAAGCGTTCGCGCATCTCCTCACGCCGCAGATCCAAATACCGGAACCGCAGCCGCACCTCTTCACTCACCGTTTCATCGAGCTGAAAGGGCAGCGGTTCCGAGCGGTTGAGGATTTCCAATTCCTGGCACAGCACTTCGACCTGGCCGGATTTGAGATTGGGGTTTGCCGTGCCCGGAGGCCGCGCGCGCACCAGGCCGGTCACCTTCAGCACAAATTCATTGCGCACACGCTCGGCCGAAGCAAACATGTCCGCTTTGTCAGGGTCGAAAACGATCTGCAGCAGACCTTCGCGATCGCGCAAATCCACGAAAATGACGCCGCCGTGGTCCCGTCGGCGGTGGGCCCAGCCGGCAACCGTCACGACCTTACCGGTCAGCGACTCGTCGACCCGGCCGCAATAATGAGTGCGCATAAGCAAAAACAACCAAAAAGAGGGAAGCGCGCGATGCTAAGGCTTAGAGTCAGTCCGGGCAAGTCCTCTGCCCAGCTCCAGCCCAAGTCTAGCGAAGCCGTTTGACCTTGATCGACTTTTTCTTGAGACGTCCGCCGCGCGATGATCTGTTTGCGGCTTTTGGTTTTTGAGCGGCACGATTGCCCGAAGATTTTTCCGCCGATTTATCGGCTGATTTCTCTTTTGCAGCCGGCTCCTTCGCAGAGGGCGACTCGGAAGTCTTGGTTTCCGCGGCTTTGACCTCCTTCCCCTCCTTGCCTTTCTCGTCCTTGCCCGTTGAGTCCGCCTCCTTGGTCTCCTTCGGTGCGTCCGCGTCAGGCCGATCCGCCAGGTTGCGCTGACTGTCCTTATCACCCTTGAAGTCGGTCTCGTACCAGCCGCCGCCCTTGAGCCGGAAGACGGGCGCCGACATCAGCCGGGTGAGCTGCGACTTGCCGCACTTCGGGCATTTCCTTAAGGGCGAGTCGCTGACCTTCTGCATCGCCTCCAACTCGTGGCCGCAGCTTTTGCACTGATACTCGTAGAAAGGCATGGAATTCCTTTTAAAGGGAAGCGCTGCGAAGTATAGCGAAAGGACGCTTAACCTCGCAGCGCCGATTTAGTGCAGGCGTTCCTTCTCGAACACCAGCGCGTCGCGCTTGACCTTGCCGATCACCCGATCGCCGGCGATAAAATCGCCTTTGAGGATCCGCTGCGCCAGCGGATTCTCGATCTGCGATTGAATGGCCCTCTTTAAGGGTCGCGCGCCGTACACGGTATCGAATCCGGCTTCGCCGATCTTGTCGCGCGCATCATCGTCCAAGTGCAGGATGATATCGCGCTCCGCGAGCCGCTGCCGTAAGCGTCCCAACTGGATATCGACAATGGATCGAATCTGCTCGCGGCCCAAGGAATGAAACACCACGATCTCATCCACGCGATTGATGAATTCGGGCCGGAAATGCTGCGTCACCACCTGCATCACAGCCTCTTTCATCTTGGCGTAGTTCGCCTCGCCCGAGAGTTCTTGAATGACCTGCGATCCCAAGTTCGACGTCATGATGACGACGCAATTTCGAAAATCCACCGTGCGCCCCTGGCCGTCGGTGAGGCGGCCATCGTCCAGCACCTGC
>DATHKV010000165.1:0-34596 GCA_035488895.1 Steroidobacteraceae bacterium | reverse complement strand
GCACATACGGCTGATCGCCGCCTTCAATCATCAGCACATTTTCATCGATCCGCAGCCCGATGCTGCGCGTGCCTTCGCCGAACGCCAGCGCCTGTTCAAGCTGCCGCGCTCTTCCTGGGACGACTATTCACGCAAGGCCATCTCCAAGGGCGGCGGGGTGTACTCGAGGTCCGCCAAAAACCTTTCGCTCTCGCGCGAGGTGCAAACGCTGCTGGAGCTTCCGGCGCAGGCGACGCCGAACGAGGTCATCAAGGCGATTCTGAAGGCGCATGTCGACCTGCTGTGGAACGGCGGCATCGGCACCTATGTGAAAGCGAGCAGCGAAAGCCATAGCGATGTCGGGGATCGCAGCAACGATGCCCTGCGGATCGATGCGCGCGAATTGAATTGCAAGGTCGTCGGCGAAGGCGGCAACCTCGGGCTCTCGCAGCTTGGCCGCATCGAGTTTGCGCGCCGCGGCGGCCGGCTCAACACGGATTTCATCGACAATTCCGCCGGTGTGAACACCTCCGACGTCGAGGTCAACCTGAAGATTTTGCTGAATGGCGCGGTGCGCGCCCGCGAAATCACGCAACCGGCGCGCAATCGGCTGCTGGTGCAGATGACGGACGAGGTGGCCGGGCTGGTACTGCGCAATAACTACCTGCAGGGCCAGGCCATCAGCATGGGCGAATTTCAGACCCGGCAGCTGTTGGCGGAAAATGCCTATGTCATCCGCGCGCTCGAACGCTCCGGCGATTTGAACCGCGCCCTGGAATACCTGCCCAGCGATGAGGACATCGCTGAACGGCGCCAGGCGGGCGAAGGCCTGACGCGCCCGGAACTCGCCATCGTCCTGAGCTACGGAAAAATCTGGTTCTACCGGGCGCTCATACACTCCGATGTGCCTGAGGATCCCTATCTGTCCACCGAGCTCAACCGCTACTTTCCTGCGCCGGTGCAGAAGCGCTTTGCGCGGCGGATCCGCCGGCATCGTCTGCGCCGCGAGATCATCGCCACCGCGATTACCAACAGCTTGATCAATCGCATGGGGCCGGTCTTCCCGGTGCGCGCGCAGGACGACACCGGCGCGGATCCGGCGGCCATCGCGCGCGCTTACAGCATCGCGCGCGAGGTATTTGCAGTGCGCAATATCTGGGCGCAAATCGAGGCGTTGGACAATCACATCCCCACCGCCGTGCAGTACACGGCGATGTTCCAAACGACGCGCCTGCTGCGGCATATGAGCTACTGGCTGCTGGAGAATCGGCGCAACGATCTGGACATCAAGCGTGCTGTTTCCCGCTACGCCGGCAAGGTGAGCGAGCTGTTCCACGAATTGGCCGGCGTACTCGGCGTCACGCAAAAGGCGCGCATGAGCGCCCTGCGCTCCCAGCTGGTCGAGCAGCGTGTGCCGGAGCATCTCGCCGCGCGCATTGCATCGCTCGAGGAGCTGCACAGCGCGCTCGACCTGGTCGAAGTGTCGCGAACCGCGCGGGTGCGGATCGGCTATGCCGCCCGGGCCTATTTCGATCTGGGCGAGCGCATCGGACTCACCTGGATCAAGGAACAGATCGAATCGTTGGCGGCGGACGGACATTGGCAGGGAGTCGCACGCGGCACACTACGCGAGAACTTGTATGCGCTGCAGGGCCAGATCACGCTGCAGGTGCTTAGGTGCAAGGGCCGCGAACCCGCCGCGCGGGTCGACCAATGGCTCTCCCGCCATTCCGCGAGCGTCGACTCTCTGAAACGGCTGGTCGCCGATCTGCGCACCGGTTCGCCGCCCGACTTCGCGACCATTTCCGTGGCATTGCAGGCCGTCAGACGCCTCGCTCAGGATTGATGCTCAAAATGCAGCAGGCAGGCGGATTCGGCGCGGACTATCTGCAGGAGCGCATTGATCGGGAAATCATGCTGGCCCGACCGATGGGAATCATCGTCGAGTCGGCGGGCGAAACCGAACTCGTTTTGCGTGCGCCGCTTGCGCCCAATGCGAATCACAAGGGAACCGCATTCGGCGGGAGCTTGTACTCGCTGGCGGTGCTGACCGGCTGGGCTTGGATCACACGTTTTCTCGCCACGCGCAAACTCGATGCCGAGGCGGTGATCCAGGAGTCGAACATGCGCTTCCTCGCGCCGGTGCACGGCGAGATGCGCGCCAGCATCGAGATACCCGGCGGCGCCGAGATCGACAAATTCCAGAAAATGCTGCTGCGCGCCGATCGCGGGCGGATCCGTTTGCAAGTCAATGTGCACGCAGGTGCGACGCTCGCCACGGTGTTTGACGGCCTGTTCGCGGCGGCAATGCGTCGTTAGGAGAAAACCATGCCCGGAAAATTGATCTTGGTTCGCCATGGCCAGAGCACCTGGAACGTTGAAAATCTATTCACGGGCTGGCACGACGTCGACCTGAGCGACCAGGGACGCGTGGAGGCGGTGCAGGCCGGCCGCGAACTGTTGGCGGAAAAGCTCGAGCCCAACATTGCCTTTACGTCGGTATTGAGGCGTGCGATCCGCACGTTGTGGATGATCCTCGACACCACCGATCGGATGTGGATACCGATCGAGGGCAGCTGGCGGCTGAACGAGCGTCACTACGGTGCCCTGCAGGGTCTCAACAAGGCACAGACGGTTGAGCAGCACGGCGAGGCACAGGTCAAACTCTGGCGCCGCAGCTATGATGTTCCGCCGCCGCCGTTGAGTCCGGATGATCCGCGGCATCCACGCTTCGACCCTCGCTATGCCGATGTCGATCCGACCTGGCTGCCGGCGTCCGAATCGCTGAAAGACACCCTGTCGCGCGTCCTGCCTTATTGGGAAACGCGAGTCGTGCCCGAGCTGCGCGCCAACAAGAACGTGCTCATCGTCGCGCACGGCAACTCGCTGCGCGGGCTCGTGAAGATGCTCGACATGATGTCGGAGGCCGACATCGTGGAATTCAACATCCCCACGGGCATCCCCATCCTTTATGAGCTCGATGAGCAGCTACAGCCGCTCTCACGGCGCTTTCTCGGCGATCCCGGCGCGGTCGCCGCCGCGCAAGAAGCCGTCAAGCGGCAGGCGCAGAAGAAGCAGTGACCTGGGGCAACCCTTAGGAATCCGCTGCCACGGTCACTTTGATGCCGGACAGCGCTTCGGTAAAGTCGACCTGGCAGGAGAGCCGCGAGGTTTCCGCGCGGTAATCGGGCAGTTCGTTCAGCAGCTCGAGCTCGTCGCTTTGCCGCTTCGGCAGCAGCGGAACCCACTTTTCATCGACATAGATGTGGCACGTGGCGCAGGAGCAAAGGCCTCCGCAAATCGCTGCGACCCCATAGTCGAGCTCTCGCAGAATCTCCATGATCTTCAATCCGGTCTTTGCTTCGATCTCGTGTTCTTTGCCGTCACGATCCACCACAATCATCCGCGCCATCCGATCCTCCGTCGCCGCCCTAGGCGGCGTAGTGTGCCGGAAGGTGCAGCCGCGCGTCGAGCAGTCTCGCGCGCTCGGCAATGCCTTGGGCGGCCCCCTGCCTGCCCGGCCCCTGTTCGCCCATGACGCTTAAGTAAAGCCGGCTCCAGAGCAGACACACATAGTCGTATAGCCAGAGAAACAGCCTGAGGCGGCGCCAATCCTGCTGCGCAGGGGCGGTTTGCACGTAGTCGCTCAGCAGTGTCCATTGGGCGCCCGCCTCGAGATCGTTGTTCGCGCTCCAGCCCGCGAGATCCCATAGCGGATCCGCAACATGGGCGTATTCCCAGTCGAGCAAGATCAAGGATTCAGCGCCGCGGATCAAATTCATCGCGTGCAGATCGCTGTGGCACACGACACCGGCTGTGAGCGGCGGCTCGGCGATCCGCTGCGCACGACTGACGGCCGCTGTGCGCAGCGCAGGATCGCCGGGAGGTGCCGAGCTTCGTGAAAGCGCCGCGCTGTAAATCGCGATCCACTGCAACGGGCTGACCACGCGCGGCAGCGCCGGAACGGCGAGTGCGTGAACTCGGCGCAGCAGCGCCGCAATGCCGCGAACATTCGCGGCCAGCGCGCTTTCCTGGGAGACCCATGGCCGGCCCGAAACCCAACGGGCAACCACGACGGCTCCACCTGCATCCGAGTACACCAAGCGCGGAGCAAGACCTGCGCCGCCTGCATGCTCGAGCACCCGCACCTCCCAGGCTCGATCCATGCCCAACTCAGGACGGTGTTCGGCCGCGACTTTCAGTGCATAGGCGGCGCCATCGCGCGTAACTTTGAACGTTTCACTCAGCAACCCCGCGCCCAAAGACTGTACCTGCACGCTTCCCGCCCCGGGCACGATGGTGCGGCACAACCGCTCGACATCAAGCGGCTGCATACGCCGCGGAAGGCAGGCTGCGGCGCCATTCGCGCAGGCCGATCACGCACAGAACGACATACACGCCGTAGAGCAGCATGGTCAGGTACAGGTGGCGTGTGAAGTAGAGGCACATGCTGATCGAGTCGATCAGCAGCCACCAATACCAATTCTCGTAGACCTTGCGCGCCACCAGGAACGTCGTGAACACACTCGCCCAGGTCAGCATGGAGTCGATGAAGGGATTGGCGGCGGGAGTAAATCGCGCCAGCAAAAACGCGTTGAGGGCAGCCACCACGGCAATCCCCAGCAATGCCAGCCCGTGCCGGAGCGGCGGCCATCGAGACACCGCGAGCGCGCTGCCTCCCCGGCCCTGCCGCCACTGCCAGAAGCCATACACCGCCATGGCCGCAAAAAAGGCGTTCAACGCCGACTCCATGTAAAGGCGAGCCGAGAAAAACACCCACACATACAGTACGGAACTGATGAAGGCGGCGGACCAGCAGCTCAACCTCTGACCAATGGCCAGCGGTACGTAGACCAATGCGAGCGCGGCCGCCAAGAGTTCGACCCAGCTCGTATCGTGCCAGGCACTTACGAGCTGGACCGACAGGTCGTGAATCACGTTCGGTCCGGATCCGGCGGCGCCAGGCCCGGGAGCACCTTCATCACGAAGACGAGCTGCGTCGGATTGGCCGCTGAGCGGGCCATTTCCTCCGTCAAAACGCTCATCACCCGGTCGAGCGGACCCCAGATTTGCGTGGCGAGGGCGTTGGTCTTCACGACGAGGCCCGGGTGCGTATTCAAGCGATCGATGAAGGCCTGAATGGGCGGACGAAATTCCGGTGTCAACGGATACATGCTGATTTCGACGGCTGCGCGCATATGAATCACCTGCTCCCTACGCCGGTATTAACCGGGTCAGGTTCAACGGGTTCGCGAAATTCACCGAGTATTCGATGTTCCGCATCTCAGGCCTTTTCAAGCCACCCCAAGGTTCATAGAAGTGTAGCCTGCCGGCCCGATGCGTGCAAAACTTGCGCGTACGCTTCGGAGGCTGCATTGCGCATTTTTCAAGTAGACGCGTTCACCGCGACCCGCTTCACCGGTAATCCCGCGATCGTCGTGCTCGACGCGGACGGGCAAAACGACGCCACGATGCAGGCGGTCGCGCGCGAATTCGCGCACGCCGAAGTGGCGTTCGTGCTCGCGGCCAACGCCGCGGATCACGATGTGCGGCTGCGTTTTTTCAACGCACGCAAGGAGTCGCCTTTTGTAGGACACGCCACTGTGGCCGCTCACGCCGTGCTCCTGGCATTGGGCAGACGCGCGGCGGGCGTTTGCCGTCAGCACTCCGGCACCGGAATCGTCGAGGTCAGCGCCCAAACGGAGACGCGCGCGACGGGAACGGAATCCGTGATCGAATTTCGCCAAACGATGCCGGAGTTGGACGCGCCGCTGCCGTTCAAGACCACGTTGCGGGTCGCCGAGGCGCTCAAACTCCCGGCCACGCAGCTGCACGAAGTCATGCCGGCCCGAATCGCCCGCAAGGGCAGCCGCCGCCTGCTCGTGCCGATCGCCGACCAGCGAATTTTGGAAAAGCTCGCGCCAAATTTCGAGACGCTGCTGTCGCTCGGCAGCGAGCTTGAGACAGACGGCTTCTTCTTGTTCGCCGTCAATCGCGATTCCGACGAGATCTGGACCGAATCGCGCATGTTCTGCCCCGCGCTCGGGATCCCAGAAGACCCGGTCAGCGGCAATGCGCACGCCATGCTCGCGGCGTATCTTTGGGACTTGGGCCAGTTCAGTAAAAAGTCCACCACCTTCATCGGCAGGCAGGGCTACCAGATGAAGCGCCCCGGCCAGGTCAGAGTGCGTCTCGAAATCGACAAGGGCACCATGACTGCCGCGTACATTGCCGGCACGGCAACCATCATCAGCGAGGGCACCCTCGCCCTCTAGAGGAGCCTGGGTCTGGCGGCCCGCAGCTTACGATCTGGCGGCGGGAGCGGACAGATCCAGCTTCAATGTCGCCGCAACCGCCTCGACCTTTGCGCGGACGCTCTGCGCGGTGTTGACCGCCTCCTCCATGTTGCCGGCGGCGAACGCAGCCTGTGCCTTGGACCATAGCGAGCTCGCATCGCTCACGCCGGACCGGGCTGCGTCAAGATCAATTCCTGCAGCGGCCTTTTTATTGGATTTCTTGCCCAGAGCATCGATGCGATTCTGGACCGCGGTCATGTAGCCCGGCACGCTGCCGGCGAGTGCCGTCCACTTGTCGTTGAGGGCTTTGAGCATTTCGTCTTTTTTTGCGGCCGCAGCCGTGGCCAGCGACTGCGCGGCATCGAGCACCGGCGGCGCTCCGGTCACCACCGCAGGATAGTCTTTCTTGTCGAACGAGGCCTTGAGGTCGTCCAGTTTCGTCTGCACAGCCATGAGCTGTTCGGGAATGTACTTCTTCGCCTCATCGGAAGCAGCCGTGACGGTCTGCTGAATTTCAGCAATCAGCTTTTCCGCGGGCACTTTTTGCCCGGTGCACGCCGCCAGCGCGATGGCAACCACGGACGCCAAAACGAGCTGACCAATGCGCTTGCTGAGGTGCATGAAAGACTCCCAATGAAAATTGAATTGAAATCGCCGCCGGATATTAGCTCAATTCGCGCCGCGCGCGGTCCAGCCACTCGGCCTGCGCCTTGCGGTAGTGAGCCGGACCGAGCTTGGCGCCGTCCAGCAAGTCCTTCAGTATGCGCTGTGCTTCCTGCAGCTTGCCGCGGCGCTTGAGCAACAAACCATAGCGCAGGCGCGCTTCGGCGCCGGGAAATCCAGGCGCAATCAGCGCGTACTGACGCTCGGCCTCGTCCAGCGCATCCTGCGCCTCCAGCGTTCGCGCATACAGCAGCTGCGCAGCGGCCGACTTGAAATCCGGATTGTGCTGCGCCAACGACTCCAGCGTGGCACGCGCTGCGCCAAAGTCCTGCTTGCCGAATTGCGCCTCAGCCATGCCCAAGAGCAGGGTCGGATCGAATTCGAACACGCCCCTGAGTCCGCCGCGATACACCTCAATGGCTTCATCGAACTGCGCACGCTCGGACAGTTCCTCGCCCAGGCGGCGCCGCGCGTCGACATTTCCCGAGATTTCGACTTCCGTGGCGGCGCGGCGCAGGTCCCGGTTCGGGTCGATCATGCGCTGCACGCCGGATCGGGCGCGGCGCGCGGTGCGGCCGCCGAACAGCTCCGGCAAAACCTCAGCGATCACGTATGCGAGCGAACCAATGCCCGGCAGCAGCCCAATGGCGAAAACCCAGAGGGTATTCCGGCCGGTTCTGATCACGTGCACGATGAGCGCCACCTGGATCAGCAGCGAAAGAATTGAGACTGGTATCAACGGCGACGACCCCGAATGCGCAACCCGCCATCAGGCGAAGCCCGCTATTGTAGCGAGAAACCGCTTTGCCGTTGTTAGCGCTGTGCGACGCGGATGCGGCGCTGCACGTCGCGGCAGGCCGAGTACCCGATGTTCGACAGGGAATATCCTAGAACACGCTGTGAACGCGCATCGACGGTGACTTCCATTTCGCATCCTTGGAATCCGGATGGCGCGCCCTCCTTGGGCTTTTGCGGCAGAAACCAGACGTAAACCAGTTTCGTCGAGGACTTGTCGATTTTGCGCGGCTCACCGAAAGCTTCCTGCAGCACGCTCACCGGCTTGCCGACGGTGTCGGCGGCAATGCGCGGCACCGGACGTACCGCATAGCCGGAACCACTGCACGCGGCGAGAACCACCATCCCTGCAAAACAAGCCGCTGACGTGAGACGCAACATAATCTTTCTTCCATGCCGACCTTGAAGGCGTGCAGTCTCGCGCGCCCAGGATTAAATGCGCCGCCGCTTACGTCGCAGAATCGCGGCGCGCTTGCCCCTTATGTAAATGCAATGCGTGCGTCATGCCGCGCGGCAGATCCTCGGCATGATGCACGGCGGCAACGACGGTCAATTGGCGCTGCATCAGGCGCCCAAGCAAGCGCTTGACCACCGCGCGCTGCTTGGGATCGAGGCCGGTCAGCGGCTCATCCAGCAAAAGGATATGCGGATCCGCCGTCATGGCTCGCGCGATGAGCGCGCGCCGCAATTGTCCATACGACAGTTCGCGCGGCCTGCGCGTGGCCACGCTGAGGAGCTTGAAGAACTTGAGCCAGCGCCGCGCCGCTCTTTTATCCGCCGCAGTCATCGGCTCCGCCAGGCCGATGCTCGAATGGCGGCCGCTCGCCACCAATTCCAACACCGCGACATCCACCGCGTACAGGCTTTGGAGTTCAGGCGACACGTAGCCCACACGCTTTTTCCACTCGGATATCGGCGCGCCGGCGGCCAGACCCGCGCGCACGATTTTTCCGCCCGCCCCCGGGGCCAAATCGCCGTACAAAAGCTTCAGAAAACTGGATTTTCCCGCGCCGTTGGCGCCGAAGACCGACCAATGCTCGCCGCGCCGCAGCTGCCAATTCACCGCGCGCAGCACCGGCCGATATTCGACGTACAAATCGACGTCGATGAGCCGCACCAGCACCGCGCTTGAGCGCTTGATCCGCGCGTGCGGCGCGTGCGGCGCGTGCGGCGCGTGCGGCGGCGGCCTGCGCCGTTGCAACGGCCTCCTTTCCTTAGCGTGCGCGCCCAAGCGCGCCGTGTCCGCGCGCAGCAACGTTCTGATTTTGCGGATGCGGCCGTCGGCCAGCTCAATGAGGCGGCGCGTGCCGCGCGGCACATCCGCCGCGCGATGCGCGGTCGCAACCCACGACTGTCCGCGTCGGCGCGCGGCCTCGAGCACACCGTCAACCCGCCGTCGATAGTCGGCGTCCAAGCCGTTGTAGACTTCGTCCAACAACAGCCAGTCGGGGTCCTGCGCCAGCGCCCGGGCCAACAAGGTCAGGCGCTGCTCGCCGTACGATAGCGACAGGAATTTGCGCCGCGCCAGCCGTGCGATTCCACACTCGGAGAGAATTGCGCTCACGCGCCTGGCTTGAGTTTGGGTCGGCGGTGCGAGCAGCAGATCCGTCTGCCCGAGTCCCGTCGCCACGACATCCCGAACGCAGAGATTCCAATCATAGCGGGAGTATTTGTCCTGGCGTTCGCCGCCGACGTACGCCATGCGCGGCTTTGCGTCCAGCAAGTCCACTGTCTGACCCTGCGCCAGGTAGGTGCGTCGCGCCGTGCCGGCCCGGGTGGGCGTTGGCGTTGGCGTGGGCGTTGGCGTTGGCGTTGGCGTTGGCGTGGGCCAGATGTCGCCGCTCAAGATTTTCAGCAGCTGGGTCTTGCCCGCGCCATTCTCGCCCAGCAATGCCCAACGCTCGCCCGGCTTGAGGCCCCAGGTGATGTCGCGCAACACCCATTTGGCGCCGCGCCGCACGCTCAAGGCGCGCAGCGCGACGGCAAGCCGCGCCTTCATGGCAGGCGGCGCCAGATTCCGTTCAGCTCGCTGACCCGGCCCTCTTGCACCAACTTGATCAAGTGCGCTTGAAGGGTCAACCGAGCCCATTGATGCCGATCGGCCGGCACGTCGTCGTAAACCACGGGAATGAGGCTGTCGAGGCTGGCTTCGCCCAACCGATCGAGGTTGCGCAGCACCTTGCTTTCCCGAGCCAGCCGGTGCGCGCGCAACGCCTCGAGCACTTTTTTTCCCTCATCCATGATGTCGCCATGACCAGGAGCGATTCGCTCGAAGTCGTAGGCGAACAATTTGTCGATCGAGCCCAAGTAGTCGGCCATGTTGCCGTCCGGCGGCAAAATGACCGGCGAGACGCCCTCTAGAACATGGTCGCCGGTAATCAGCAGCCGCTCTTGCGCCAAAAAATAGCACACGCAATTCGAGGCATGGCCGGGTGTGCGGATTGCGATCAATTCCATATCCCCGAGCTTCAGCCTTTCTCCGTCGGCCGGCTGTTTATGGGGCCCGAAGCTTTCGTCCTGCCGGCCGTCGCGCGGCGGGGCTACGCCTATGAGGGTTGCCTGCGTGCGCCGCGCGAGTTCCGCGGCCAGCGGCGAGTGATCGCGATGCGTGTGAGTAACCACCACCCAGCGAATGGGCGCGCCCGCGGCGGAGAGAATCGCGTCCAAGTGCCGCGCGTCGTCGGGGCCCGGATCTACAACCGCGACCTCGCGCTCGCCCAGCAGGTAAGTATTCGTTCCGGGACCGGTCATCATGCCGGCATTGCCGGCTACGATGCGCCGAACTCCTCGGGTCAAGGTGCGGCACTGTCCGGGAGCGAGTTGTGATCTGGGTTGCAACAACGAATATGATACATCGTCAATCATTAAATTTTTCCGGCGCGCCGGCGCTGAACAACGCGGCAGGCGTATTTTCTTGAAGAATTGATGTGTCAGTGATATTCGTCGCACTTTTAGACAGTTGCGATGGGCAATAGAGCCGCTACACTGGGAGTCATGTCTAAGTCGCCGAACGCCCGACGAATAGGAGGACCTCTCTCCTGGGATCAGCTTTCGCGTCCGGATGCCGAACAATGCCAGCGATTTCTGGCTGAATCACTTTCCTTGCTGTTGGGTGATGTGCTGCGCGCCATTTTGTCCGACGCCAGCCCGTCGGTGGCGGCGGACGAGTCGTCAGTCGAGCGCTATCGCAATCTTGCCGATTCGTTGGCCGACGGCGAATCGCGGCGCCGCACGGGGCTCGGCCTGACGCGTGCAGGGCTTGCCAAGCGATGCGTCACCTGGCTGAAACTCCTGCTTACCCCCTCGCCAAATGCGCCTTCCACGGCCGCAATGCGTGAATTCGTCGATGCGCTGGGCCTGTTTCCGGCCCTTTTTGACAGCGACCCGTCTGCCCGCTCGCGCCGGGCAAGGCTCACCTGGTTGCTAACCCATGACAGGCGCCTGGATGCCAGTACCCGCGAGGCGGCAACCGCCCTGATTGAAGCTTGCGAGCATTTAGGGGTATTGCTGTGGCCTGATGCGGAAACCGCCTGACGCAAGTCCGTGCGCAGCGCCATTCTCGGCGTATAATAGGAAGTTGACCTTTCCACGCGCAGACGGAGCATTGAGTGCAAACATCTCCGGTACCTTCCACCGACATTTCCCAGGCCAAGCCAGAACCTGCGGCGCCATTGCCGCCGGATAAATCGCGTTTTCGTTTTCAAAAACTATTGCAGCCCTTTGCAGTGAAGCCGGGCGTCGCAACGCCGGTTATTTGGTTCCTGCTCGATTGGCTGGTTCTGGGTGCGGCGATCGCCAGTTTGCTGGTGGTGGAATCCTGGTGGATCAAAGTTTTTGCCTCCCTGGTGGCGGCGCTGTGGATCGCCCGATTGTTCGTCATCGGTCACGATGCCTGCCATGGCTCGTACACGCCGAACAAGACGCTGAACAAATGGATCGGCCGAATCGCTTTCCTGCCCTCGCTGACGCCGTTCAGCCTCTGGGAGATCGGCCACAATCTCGCCCACCATGGCTTCACCAATCTGAAGGGGCGCGACTACGTTTGGACGCCCTACTCGCCCGCGGAATTTGCAAAGCTGCCCGGGATACGCCGGCTGCTGGAACGCATCTATCGCAGCGGTTTTGGCCAGGGCGTCTACTACATGATCGAAATGTGGTGGAAGAAATTATTTTTCCCGGGCCGTAAGCATGTTTCCACGCGCCGCATCAGCTACACCTGGGACAGCCTGCTGGTGGCCGGCTTCGGTGCACTGTGGGTCGGCGGCCTGGTTGTGTGGGGCCTCTACAGCGGCAAGTCGATCTGGTCGCTGCTGATATTCGGCTTCGTCATCCCCTTCTGCATTTGGAACTGCCTCATGGGGTTCGTGATTTACGTGCAGCACACGCATCCGCGGGTGGCCTGGTATGAGCGGCGCGATCAATGGACCGCCAACGCCGGCTATGCAACCACGACCGTGCACATCAAGCTCATCCGCCCGCTCGACGGCTTGATCCACTACATCCTCGAGCACGGCGCGCACCACGTGAACATGGGAATTCCGCTGTACCGTCTGAAGGAAGCCCAGGCGAAACTGGCCGCGACTCTCGACGAGAGGCTGAACTCCGAAGTGTTCACCTGGCGCTACTACTGGAACACGGTGCGCCGCTGCAAGCTGTACGATTTCGCGCAGCATGCGTGGACGGACTTCGACGGCCGCATCACCTCTGAACCCATGGTCTTGGTGCGCTAGGTACCTGACGCCGCACAGTAGGCATCGCGCGCGCCCGACCATGAAAAATGTTCGGGGTGCGCCAAATGAGCGAGCAGTTCCACTCCGTCGACGAGGCGCGGGCCCGGCCGCGCAAAGTATGCGTTGGCGTCCACGGCGTAGACTCTTCGATTTCTAACCGCCGGTAGTTCGTTCCACCCTGCTCTTGACGTCAACAAGGCGGCTTGCCGCAGTGCATCGCGGGTTTTGAATCCGCAAGGCGCTACCAGGATAACTTCGGGTCGATGGTCGAGCACCTGCTCCCAGGCAATTCGGACCGAATCGGTGCCGGCCCTGGAATTGATATCTTCAGCGCCCGCCCAATCCAACATCTGTGGAATCCAGTGCCCGCCACAGTAGATCGGATCGACCCACTCTAAAAAAGACACTCTGACTTTACGCAGCGCTTGGGTCGCGGATGAAATTTGCCGGATTCGCCCGGCCGCCGCGGCCGACCACTCGAGAGCCTTGTCTTCAGTGCCGGTTTCCGTGCCCAGGGTGCGCAGCGCATCCAGCATCTCCTCAAAGTTACGCGGCGTCTGCCAGACGATCTTGGGCGCATCGCTCATGGCCTTGATGACCTGAGAGACTTCATTGCCGGCGGGACCGCAAACCTGACACAGATTCTGCGTCACCAAAAGGCTCGGAGCTGCCTCCCGGAGCTTGACTTCATCTACCGCGTAAAGACTCTTCCCCCGGGAAAGCTGTGCGCTGACCGCGACATCAATTTGCGCCATGGTCATGCCGGACAGATCGAGCACACAGTCGACGACGACCGGTTTATTCCTTGCGTCATCCGGGAAGTCGCATTCATGGCTGCGACCGACGAGCTTGTCTCCCAGTCCCAGGAGGTAAATCATTTCGGTGGCAGCAGGCAGGAACGACACGATTCTCAAGTGGCCTCCGACGAAACGATGCCGCAGTGAACTCTCGAAGCGAGCAGATGATACGCGACCCTGGCGTTGCCTTCACTGCGCCGCCCAGTTGACCATCGCAGGGTTTTCGGTCAACGTATGCGGACACGACAGGTTCCCCTGTATGGGGATTTAAGGGAACTCGGGTGAAATGCCCGGGCTGCCCCCGCAACTGTAAGCGGTGTGCCTTCATCGAAGACCACTGGGTGGAAGAACCCGGGAAGGTGATGATGGACTCCAAGCCGCGAGCCAGGAAACCTACCTGTTGTGGTCGCCCATCGACCAGCCGGGGTGTGCTGAGCGAGAGGAAAAAACCTAGTGGCGACGGAGTGGACTGCGCTGACGCAGGGCTTTCGCACGCCTGAGTCGATGCGGTCCTTGGTTTGTCGCCACTGGGAGCCGCCTTGAACATTCGATCCGCCGCTACTTGCGTAGCCGCTACTTGCGTTGCGCTATTCATTCCATTCCGTGCGTCCGTTGCCGGCCCGGACTCGGACACCGAGTTGCAGTCCACCGTGGTCACCGCAACCCGCATACCGACGCCCGAGCTTCAAATTGCGAGCAGCGTGACCGTCGTTACGTCGGAGGAAATCGCTGCACGGCAGATACGCACGTTGCCGGATCTGCTCAAAGAAGTTCCAGGGTTGAATGTCGTTCAATCGGGCGGCCCGGGCGGCCTGACCTCGGTGTTCATGCGCGGCACGAATCCGAACCACACCAAGGTGCTGATTGACGGTATCGACGTCGGCGATCCAAGCAGCTCCAATGCCGCATTTGATTTCGGCCAACTCTTGACCCAGGACATTCAGAAAGTGGAAGTCTTGCGCGGCCCGCAAAGCGGTCTCTACGGATCGGACGCCGTGGGCGGCGTGATCAACGTGATTACCAAGAGCGGCAGCGGGCCTGCGCAATTCAATGCGGGTATCGAAGCGGGATCATTCGACACCTTCAATCAAACCGCGGGCGTAAGCGGATCAGCTGATAAGTTCCACTATGCAGTCAGTTTCCAGCACTTTCATTCGGGTTCGACCCCGGTCACGCCGTCCGATTATCTGCAGCCGGGCCAGCAGCGGATTGACGACTACTACGACAACCTCACCGGCTCCACGAAACTGGGCTATGACGTCACGGACACCTTCGATCTCGGGTTGGTTGCGCGCTATACGGATTCACACCTGCGATTCACCGGGGATAATTTCGCCTTCTTCCCGACAATCCCCGACACCGCACAGAGCGACTCGAACACCAAGCAGTACTACACCCGCGCGACCGCCCACTTGGTGAGCTTCGGTGGGGCTTTCGACCAAACGCTGGGCGCCGCCTATAGCAACATCAAATCCTACGACTTCAGTCCCGACGGACCGTCCGAAACGGACAACTTCGGCGCCCGCGTGAAATTCGACTGGCAGGGCATCGTGACTCTTCAAGCCAATCAGAAATTGGTTTTGGGCGCCGAACACCAGCATGATTCGATTACGACGCCGATTTCCGCGAGCACCAACATCGATTCGGGCTATGTCGAATTGCAGTCGAACTTCTTTGACGGCTTCTACGACACCTTGGCGATTCGGTATGACGACAACGATCGATTTGGCAGCAAGGCAACCTATCGCTTCGCCCCGGAATATCTCATCGCGGACACCGGCACCAAGATCAAAGCGAGCATCGGTACGGGCTTCAAGGCGCCCACGTTGGTCGAGTTGTTCCAGAGTTTTCCGGACTTCTTCTTCTTTGCGAATCCGAACTTGAAACCGGAAACGGACTTGGGCTGGGACGCAGGTTTCGAGCAGGCACTGCTCAAGAACAGCCTGCGCTTCGGCATGACCTACTTTCGGATCAACATCAAGGATCTCATCACCAGCAGCGCGGACTTCAGCACGTGGGCCAATATCGGGCGCGCCAAGACGGACGGGGTCGAAAGCTTCGTGACTTACCAGCCGATTCCGGAGCTGACCTTTAGATTGGACTATACCTACACGCAGGCCACCGACGAGACGACCCAGCTGGAATTGTTGCGCCGGCCGAAAAACAAAGAGAGCCTGAATACCAATTGGCAGGCGACCGACCGGCTTTCGCTCAGTGCAACCGTGTTGTCGGTCAGTTCCTGGGTGGACACCAACCGGGACGGCTCGATTCCGCGGTTGAATGCGCCTGGCTACACCACGGTGGATCTGGCGGCGATCTATGATCTCAACAGCCATTGGGCGCTGACCGCGCGTGCGACCAATTTGCTCAATCGGCACTATCAAAATCCGGATGCCTTCGATCAACCGACGCTGGGTGCATTCGCCGGCGTCAAGGCGAAGTTCTGAACGCCGGCCCAACGAGGAATCAAACCATGACACTTCAGCAACCGGATACACAATTGGCGAAGCGCTTTGCGTGGGGCGGAATCTTGACCGTGCTCACGGTGGCGAGCACCTTAGGCCTGGCTTGCGGCACTCCCTTCGCCGCGCTTGCTGCGCTTGCGGCTTTATTCTTGCCCCGTCGAGACGCCTTCGTTCTGATTGCGGTCAACTGGCTTGCGAATCAAGCGATTGGTTTTGGATTGCTCCACTATCCGCTGAATTGGGACTGTTACCGCGGAGGCATCAATTTGGGCATCGCCGCCCTGCTGTCCACGATGGCCGCCCTGCTTGCGCAGCGGGCGCTGAAAAACCTGGCGACTACGCTAAGAGCCATCGGCGCATTTATCGTCGCATTTGTCGCCTACGAGGCGGCTCTTTTTCTGCTGAGTCCCGCGGGCAGCCGCGCGGATTTCGCGGTACCGGTTGTGTTGTACATCCTCTCTGTCAACGGCGTTGCCTTTGTCGGATTGCTGCTGTTCAAGGCGGTCGCGGCTGCTCTCGGTTTCACCCCCATCAAATACGGCGCAGCTGTTCCGCGTGGTGCTGCAAATGCTCGGCCATAAAGGTCTGGATGAAGTAATAGCCGTGGTCATAGCCCGGTTGCATGCGCAAATTTAACTGCTGCCCGGATTTTGCCGCCGCCGCGGCGAATTTCTCTGGCATGAGTTCCGTCGTCAGAAATTGGTCCGCGCTCCCCTGATCGATGAGGATGGGTCCGGGATAGGGCCGCCGCGCCACCAATTCGGTGGCATCGTGCTCGCGCCACGTCTCGATGTCCGGCCCCAAATAATTTGCGAATGCCTTCTTGCCCCAGGGCGCCTGCATGGGTGCGGCAATCGGCGCAAAGGCGGACAC
Source organism: Steroidobacteraceae bacterium (assembly GCA_035488895.1). Classification (GTDB taxonomy): domain Bacteria; phylum Pseudomonadota; class Gammaproteobacteria; order Steroidobacterales; family Steroidobacteraceae; genus Bog-1198. Next base: position 17,998 of record DATHKV010000165.1, on the reverse strand, counting down.
CGAGCGATACAGCTCAGGGTTGCGCAGCGCCAAGGTCAGTGCGCCGTGCCCGCCCATGGAATGACCGAAAATACCCGTGGCGCTTAGGCGAGCCGGCAGTTGAGCGGCCACGATCTCCCCCAGCTCCCGCGTGACATAACTGTACATGCGGTAGTTTTGCGACCACGGTGCCTGGGTGGCGTCCAAATAAAACCCCGCGGAATAGCCGAAGTCCCAGTGATCGGCGTCGCCGGGGATGCGCGGCTCGCGCGGACTGGTGTCCGGCGAGATCAGCATGAGCCCCAATTCCGCGGCGGATTTTTGCGCATGCGATTTGATGCAGAAGGTCTCCTCGGTGCAGGTGAGTCCCGATAGAAAATACAGGACAGGCACCTTGCCCGAACGCGCCTGCGGCGGCAGGTAGGCGGAGAATTTCATCGGGCCGCGGGTCTCGCGCGATTCGTGCCGGTAGAATCGCTGCACGCCGCCGTAGCAAGCGTGCTCGGAAATCAACGTCAAGGAACTCACGAGAACAGCACGACGCTGCGGATCGACTCGCCCGAATGCATCAGGTCGAATGCGCTGTTGATGTCATTGAGCGGCATTTTGTGCGTGATGAGATCGTCGATGTTGATCTTGCCGTCCATGTACCAGTCGACGATCTTCGGCACATCAGTGCGGCCGCGCGCGCCGCCGAAGGCGGTGCCCTTCCACACTCGTCCCGTCACCAATTGAAACGGCCGCGTCGAGATTTCCTTGCCCGCGCCCGCGACGCCGATGATCACCGATACGCCCCATCCCCGATGGCAGCACTCCAAGGCCTGACGCATGAGATCCACGCTGCCGACGCATTCGAAGCTGTAGTCGGCGCCGCCGTCGGTGAGCGCCACCAGATGAGCGACCAGATCACCACCGACCTCCTTCGGGTTGACGAAGTGCGTCATGCCGAATTTTTCGGCCAGAGCCTTGCGTCCCGGATTCAAATCCACCCCGATGATCTTGTTGGCGCCGACCATGCGCGCGCCCTGCACCACGTTGAGGCCGATCCCGCCCAGGCCGAAGACCACCACATTGGCGCCCGCCTCCACCTTGGCAGTGTTGATCACCGCGCCAATGCCCGTCGTCACGCCGCAACCGATGTAGCACACCTTGTCGAACGGCGCATCCTCGCGGATTTTCGCGACGGCAATTTCCGGAAGCACGGTGAAATTCGAAAAGGTCGAGCAACCCATGTAGTGGTGCACGAGATCCTTGCCGATCGAAAACCGGCTGGTGCCGTCCGGCATCAGCCCCTTTCCCTGGGTCGCACGGATGGCGGTGCACAGATTGGTCTTGTGGGAGGTGCACGACTTGCACTGCCGGCATTCGGGTGTGTAGAGCGGAATGACATGGTCCCCCTTGCGTACCGAGGTGACGCCGGCACCGACATCCACCACGATTCCGGCGCCCTCGTGTCCCAATATGGCCGGAAATAAGCCCTCGGGATCCGCCCCCGACCGGGTAAACTCGTCCGTGTGACAGACGCCGCTGGCTTTGATCTCCACCAAGACTTCGCCGGCTCTGGGACCGTCCAAATCCACGGTGATGATTTCGAGGGGCTTGCGGGCTTGGGTTGCGACAGCGGCTTTGGTCTTCATTTCCGGATATCCTGTTTCTCTTTTGGGCTCAAGAGCGCTACGGTAGATCAACCGGCGCCGAGTTGGAAGCTGCCATGAATATAGAATTTACCCTGCACGAGGCGCGAGTCATCGGGTGTCTGATCGAAAAGGAAATTACCACTCCCGATCAGTATCCGCTGTCGCTCAATGCCTTAACCAATGCCTGCAATCAAAAGACCAACCGCGATCCGGTGCTGGATTTGAGCGAGGCCGAGGTGCAGCAATCGGTCGACTCGCTCATGAAGAAATACATGGTGAGCGACAAGTCCGCCGGCTATGGCGGGCGCGTCACGAAGTACAAGCACCGTTTTTGCAACACCGAGTTCGGTTCTCTGAAATTTACGAAACAGGAACTCGGCATCATTTGCGTGATGCTGCTGCGCGGCCCGCAGACCCCCGGCGAGCTGCGCTCGCGAACCAACAGGCTGTGCGAGTTTGCGGATGCCGAAGCCGTCGAGGCCACATTACGCAACCTGATGAGCCGCGAGGACGGCCCCTTCATCGCGCGGCTGCCGCGCGCGGCGGGCGCGCGCGAATCACGCTATGCGCATTTATTCTCGGGAGAGATCGTCTCGGCGGGACCCGAGGTCGAGGCCCACGACGCGCCGCACAGCGCCGCAGCGGCTTCGGCCGGCCCCTCTTTAACTCAGCGTGTCAGCGCGCTCGAGGAATTGGTGGAGCAGCTGCGCGCCAAAGTCGATGCGCTGAGCCGCACGCCCCAGGAGCCCGGCCGGGAGCCTGTCTGAGTATTCCGCGTGGCCGCGAGCGTGTCGGATTTGCCTTCAGTCGAGGCGGAGCCGACGAGGTTGGGTTTGATCCCAATGAGGAGGCGACAACGACGAATGAAGGCAAATCCGTCCGCTCCCGAAGGGTTGGCTCTGCAAGGGGCGTCTGCGGTGTTGCGCGGCTTGCCCGTGGAGCCCACCACGGGCTGCGCCGCGCGCCTGGCATCCGCTCCCTTGCAGAGCCAACGCGGCTCACGTGGAATCCTCAGACAGGCTCCTAGTTCGCCGCGGTCGTTTTCGCGATACCCTCGCGTTCCTGCAGCCACTTGTCGAAGGCATCGATATCCGCGGCGCGTATGCCGTTTGCCGAAGCGCGGTGGCTTTGCAACCAGGCTTGCATGGTCGTCATCATTTGATCCGCCAGCGGCCGCGCGTGGAAGAAAAGCTCCATGTAAGTGGCCTTCGCGTCATCCAAGTGGTCGATGCCCATGTACGCCTCACCGCGATGTTCAATGGCCTCTTCCAGATCGGGCTTGAGCGCCAACGTGTGGTTGTAATCGTCGATGGCCTCGCGGTAGGCGCCGAAGTGCAGATGGATGAAGCCGATCTTGTTCCATGCGTCGTACATGTCGTTCTTGTTGCGCAAGACTTCCGTGAATTCCTCCAGCGCCCGGCCGTAGGTGTCGTCCAGTTTCGCCTGGGCCTTCGCCTTCTTGTCCGGGTCCGTGGCCTTCGCGATCGTGTCCTCCAGCTCATGCGCCTTCAGCATGCTTTTCATACCGGCGGCATAGGCCTTCGTGGCCGCCTTGTCCGGCTTGACCTCCGGCGGCGCGGAGGGGATTTCGCTCCCCTGCGGCGTGCGGCCGCCGCTCCCGGTGATCGGCGGAATGCCGCCGCTCGGATAGCCCTGCGCATGCAGCAGTGCGGGCATTTCGGCGATAAAAAACATGAGGCAACCCAAGAAAATGCGGCGCATTTCGCCCCCTGACCGGTAAAGGATTTATGCAATACTCAAGTACATGAAGGCCAATTTTAGATTTTTAATCCCCTGCGCGCTGGTAATTTTATCGCAGGCCGCATTTGCCGCTAAGCCCCTGAGCATGCCTGAGGTCCTCAAGGCCTCCAGCCCTGCCGATTGGCGTCCCCTGGATCCGAACAACACCTTGTACGTGGAATTACCCTTGGGGCGCGTGGTCATCGAATTGGCCCCCGCATTCGCCCCGTTGCATGTGACCAACATCAAGACCCTGACCCGTGCCGGATACTTCAACGGGCTTGCCGTCATCCGCGAGCAGGACAATTACGTCGCGCAATGGGGTGATCCTGACAATCGGCATCCGCTGCCGCCCGGAATCGGCAAGGTGGCGCCGGAATTCGACTCGGCGATGCCGGCACACATGGCCTTTACGAAATTGCCGGATGGCGATGTCTATGCCCCCGAGGTGGGCTTCACCGATGGCCTGCCGGTGGCGCGCTCGGCCGCGCTGCACAAGGTGTGGCTCGCGCATTGCTACGCCATGGTGGGCGTCGGGCGCGATTTGGATGCGGAAAGCGGCAGCGGCGCCGAAATGTATGTGGTCATTGGCCACGCGCCGCGGCATCTGGACCGCAATGTCGCGCTGGTCGGCCGCGTCGTCAAAGGCGTCGAACTGCTCTCCGCCCTGCCGCGCGGCAGTGCCGAGATGGGCTTCTATACGAAGACCGAAAAGCCGCTGCCGATCAAGTCGATTCGCGTGGCCGCAGATGTCCCGGCCGCGGAGCGATCAAACCTCGAGGTAATCCGCACCGATACGCCCACCTTTGCGGCCCTGGTCGAATCGCGCCGCAATCGTCCGGAGGATTTCTTCAAGGTGCCGGCCGGCCGCATCGACCTGTGTAACGTGCCGATCCCGGTGCGCGAGCGTCCCGCGCAAGGCGCGCAAGCGGCTCACTAGGCTCAGCCGCGCGCTGTCCGCCGCTATTGGCGCGAGGCGGCCTCGATGCCGATCGCCAAGGTGTTGGTGGCGATGCGCACCTCGATGAGAAACGCCGTCAATGCCGAGGCAAACGCCAGCATGGATAGGATAAACATGATGGCGATGAATGCCGCCAGATCCCAGTGCGCGAACGCATTGACGAACAGCATCACCACCACCAACGCGATCAACAGCGCCGAGATCGTGATCAAGGTGATTGCCGCGTTGATATAGCGCGCGCGCCGCGCCAGCACGCCGAGCGCCGCATGCAAATCGCGGGCGCCCGCCTGATAGTCCGGCCGGCATACCTCGCTCTCCATGGCGCGCGCCCGATCGACGATTCGCGCCAGCCGGCTGGTCAAGACATTGAGCGTGACCCCGATCGCCGAAATCAAAAAAATCGGCGTCAGCGCAACCTGAATCAGGTGCGCGACATCGGCCGCCTGCGGAAATATCGTGCTCACCACTTCACGAGGCCGAAGTACCACGTGCCCAGGATCACGAAGCCGAACGCGATCCGGTACCAGGCGAACACCTTGAAATTATGGGCGCTGACATAGCGCAGCAAGGCGCGCACCGCAATCATCGCGCTGATGAAGGAGGCGATCGAACCCACGCCGATCACCGCCAGATCATGGAGGTTCAGCAGGTGACGCGCCTTGTAGAGCTCGAGCACCGTTGCGCCAAAGATGGTGGGGATGGCGAGAAAAAACGAAAACTCCGTGGCAGCCGGCCGCGACAAGCCGCGCAGCAATCCTCCCATGATGGTCGCGCCCGAGCGCGAGGTGCCGGGAATCAGGGACAATGTCTGTGCAACGCCGATCCAGAGCGCATCGGGCGGTTTGATGGCATCGACACTCTCGACTCGGGCGGCGCGCTTGCGGCTCTCGATGAGCAAAATCAAAATACCGCCGATGATGAATGCGCTGGCGACCGGAATCGGTGCGAACAGGTACTTTTTAATCGTACGGATGAAGATGACGCCGATGACGGCGGCGGGCAGGAATGCCAGTACCAGGTTCAAGGCAAAGACCTGCGATTTGCGCTCGCGCGGCAGCGTCGCGATGACCGTCCAAAGCCGCTGACGATACAGCCAGCAAATCGCCAGGATGGCGGCGAACTGGATGACGATCTCGAAGACCTCACCCTTCTCGTCGTTCCAATTGAGCAGGCTGCCGACAACGATCAAGTGCCCGGTGCTCGAGACCGGTAAGAACTCCGTCAGCCCCTCGACCACTCCCAGTATCAAGGCCTTGATTGCAACTATGAAATCCATGTACCCGCCAATGACCTGCGATTATTCAGCGCACAAAAAAACGCCCCGGCCGCGGTGAAGCGGTCGGGGCGTTATACCAATAATATTACTTGCTTGCCGGAGCAGCGGTCGAAGCCTTCTTGTGCTTCTTGCTGGTGTGCTTGTGAGCTTTGGTCGAGGTCGCAGGAGCCGAGCTATCGGCAGCGGCCGGGGTACCGGTCTTCGGCGCATCCGCGGCCATCGAGGCGGCGGCTAGGCCAAAGGCCAACAAGGCGGTGCTAATCAGGGTCGCAGACTTCTTCATGAGATCTCCAAACGGGTGGTGTGAGCTTAAGCGCTGCGAAGAATACGACGGAATCAGGCGTTTGGCGCGAGATGAAGATCATTTCACAATGGGCGGTTGCCGCAACGCCTGGGTCTTGCGCACATGCCATACCAGGTACCCCACGACTGCAACATTCGCCAGCAAGATCAGCATCTTGCCGATGGTCGGACGGTAAAATATTTCCCAGGCCTCGAGCGGTATCAGCGAGGCGGTAATGATGGTGGTCAGCCACTCGGCCCAGCGCTTTTCCATCCAAAGCCCTACCCCCTCGACCGCGAAAACCGCCGCGTAGGCCAGCGTCACCATGCGCAGGGCATAGATCCGCGACACGCTCAACCCGCTGAACCATTCCAGCAACTGCGCCACGATGCGGTGCTCCAATCCATAGGGCCGCGTCTGCGCCCAGGAAAGCAGCTTTGCCGCCAAGGAGGCATCGCGCAGCCGCAGCTCCCCGTAGGCCACGCCCAGCAGCAGCAGCACCTTGACCAGCTTGTAAAGGGCGATAGTCCGCAGTACGCCAAAGCGCGGCTTGCGCGCCTGCTTGGCCGGGATTGTCATGTAGTTTTAAGCCTGACCCGCTGGCGGCTGAAAATCCAGCGTCGCATCCAGGAGCGCGGGGATGTCGAAAACCGCGCGCTCATTATCCAGAACCAAGGGAGCAATTCCCGCGGCGGCCACCAGGGCGGCGGGGACCTGGATGCGATCGTGGTCGCGGGTGACCGTCCAGGTTTCCAAGCGCTTATCCTGGAATGCAAGGTTGAGCGCTCCCCAACGCAGCAACGCGGCGCGCGCCAGAGGTGTATCCCCGCCCCAATGCCGCTGCGCCAGCGCCAGCGCCGAACTGGCCGCAATTTCGCCGTGCGGCAGGGTCATCAGATCCTGAATGTACTTCACCATTTCGTCGGGCGGAACGTTCAGGGTCAGATAGGGCGCCATCTCGTTCATCGCTTCATTTTAAGTCGGATTCTCCAAGCTGAACATGGCATTCTCGTCATCATAGGCAAACGCCTCGGCGTACCGTCCCCAGCTCACCACCGCCCGCAGGCTCTGCTCCGCCGCGTCCTCGGCCATAAAGTCCTCTAATTCGTCGATAAAGCGGCTCTTTCGGGCGGAATGCGAGGCCCGTTCGTCCAGAACCCTTCGCACGTGCGCGGCCAGCGGCACATAGCTCAATAAATGCCGCGTAAATATGCGTTTGCGCTCATCGAGCGCGCTGTGGGCGAAGGCCAGGCCGTCCTCGGTCAGCTTCAAGTCGCCGCCTTCCAACTCCGCGAAACGCAGCATCTGCAGGGTCTCCGCCACCGGAAACAGCTCGTCGATTTCCATGGTCAGATCCGAGGCAATCTCCGGCAGGTCCGCCTTGCCGTTAAAAGGCGGGGCCGCGACCGCTTCCATCAAGCCTGCGAGCAGGTTGGACGAAACATGCGGCAGCACACTGCCGATTCCCAATCCCGGGAAATTTTCCTTGCGCCCCGGGGCCCCGCCCGTGGGCCGTGCCGTCATTTCCACATAGATGCGCTCCACCAGCTCGCGGAAACTCGGATCCAGGCGATTGCGCGGCTGCGGCAGGGTCACCTTGATTTCACTCAAGATCCGGCCGGGGTTGCTGCCGAACACCAGCACCCGATCGCACATCAACACCGCCTCCTCGATGTTGTGGGTGACCAGGATTACGCCCTTGATGGGCATGCGCCCTTCCGCCCACAGATCCAAGAAGTCGGTGCGCAGCGTCTCCGCGGTCAGCACGTCCAGCGCGGAAAACGGTTCATCCATGAGCAAGATATTCGGATGCACCACCAGCGCGCGCGCGAAACCCACCCGCTGGCGCATGCCGCCGGACAACTCGCGCGGATAGGCGGATTCGAAACCGTCCAAGCCGATGAGGTCGATGGCCGCCAGCGAGCGCTTGCGGATTTCCGCCCGCGACATGCGCTGCGCCTCGAGGCCCAGCGCCACGTTTTCAAACACGGTGAGCCAGGGAAATAGCGCAAAACTTTGAAATACCATGGCGATCCCGGGGGCGGGACCGGCAATCGGTTTGCCGAGGTATTGCAAATCCCCCGCGCTGGGTTCGGATAGTCCCGCGATCAGCCGGAGCAGGGTCGATTTTCCCGAACCGGATCTGCCCAAAAGGCCCACGATTTGCCCCTCGCGCAGCTCCAGATTCATTCCCTGCAGCACCAACAGCTCCGCGCCGTCCGGCTTCGGAAACGCCTTGCGAACATCGGTGCATTGCAGCAGCGGGGAAGTGGTATTCATGCCGAACCCTTCAGGTAAGCCGATACTTGCGCTCGGCGTAATAGTAAAGCGGCCGCCAAAAGAACCGATTGATGACCACCACGAACAAACTCATGGTGCCAATCCCCAACACGATGCGGTGAAAGTCGCCGGCCGTGGTCGCCTCGGCAATATAGCTTCCCAGCCCCCGCGCCTGCACATGCGTGTCGCCCCAGCTTGCCAGTTCGGCCACGATGGCCGCGTTCCAGGATCCGCCCGACGCGGTGATGGCGCCGGTGACATAGAACGGCAGAATCGCCGGCAACGCCACCTTGCGCCACCACAGCCAGCCCGTGACGCGAAAATTCGCCGCGACATAATGCATCTCCGCGGGGATCGAGGAGGCACCGGCGAGCACGTTGAACAGGATGTACCATTGCGTACCCAGAATCATCAGGGGACTGAGGTAGATATCGGGATTCAGTTTCCATCTGACAATGCCGTACACCGCGATGGGAAACAGCAGATTGGCGGGAAAGGCGGCCATGAACTGCGCGATGGGCTGAACGATTTGCGCGACGCGCGGGCGCATGCCCACCCACACGCCGATCGGCACCCAGATGAGGCTGGCCAACGCAATCAAGATGAACACCCGCAGCATGGTGAGCGTCGCGAGGCCGCACACCTGCAGCGCTTCGCGCAGCGGCGTGTTTTGGATCAGCACCACGACGATATGCCAGAGGCCCGCGACCACTGCGGCAACGATCAGGAGAACCCACAGCCAGTCGAGCGACCGCTTCGATTTGACGGACAGCGGCGCCTCCGGCTCGTCCTTGCGCTTCACCGCGCGGCTGGTGAACATGACGGCCGCGTGGAAGGCCAGCGTGGCGGCCTGAATGATACGGGAGCGGCGAAACATGGTGAGGGCCCAGGAATCCGGCACTTTGGCGCCCGGCTCCTGCTCGACGCGGAAGCGGTCCACCCACGCCACCAGGGGCCTGAAGATCAACTGATCATAGGCCAGGATCACGATCAACATGGTCGCGATCGCCCAGCCGATGGCGGTGAGATTCTTCTGCTCGATGGCGAGCGCGATATAGGAACCCACCCCGGGCAGTGCCACGGTAGTGTGCCCCACGCTGATCGACTCGGAAGCGACCACGAAAAACCAGCCGCCGGACATCGACATCATCATGTTCCAGATCAACGCCGGCATGCCGAAGGGCACCTCGAGCTGCCAGAAGCGCATCCAGGGCGAGAGGCGAAACGATTCCGCCGCCTCGATGAGCTCGGTGGGAACCGTGCGCAGAGATTGATAGAAGCTGAAGGCCATATTCCATGCCTGACTGGTGAATATGGCAAAGATGGCCGCGAATTCCGCGCCCAGAACCCGGCCCGGCGCCAGCGACATGAAAAACACGACCGTCACCGAAATGAAACCTAGAATAGGCACCGACTGGAGGATGTCCAGAATGGGTACCAAAAGTCTTCCGGCGCGCTCGCTCTTGGCCGCCCACGTGGCATAGGTGAGCGTGAACACCAGCGACAGCGCCAGCGCCGCGAACATGCGAAACGTGGTGCGCGCCGCATACTCAGGCAGATGCGAGGGATTCAGGGACATGGGCGTGGTCTCGAGCGCCGTCAGCGGCGCAAACAGGCCGCGCGAGGTCTCTCCCAGGAACACGATGAGCCCTATCACGACAATAAACGCCAGCACGTCCCAACGCGTGGCGAGATCGCGCAGGAAGACGAAGGGCTCGAAGCGTTTCATCGGCGCATTCTCTCAGGACAGACAACGAAGTAGCTAGTAGGGTAAGGCATGGCAAAGGATTTCACGGCGGACGCGCCGATCGTTCCGGTGGTGCAGACGCGATTCAATCTGCTCGGCGCGTTGAGCTTCTCGCACTTCCTCAACGACATGATGCAGTCGTTGATCGTCGCAATTTATCCGCTGCTCAAGGGCGAGTTTCACTTGAGTTTCGCGCAAATCGGCACGATCACACTGACCTATCAGATCTGCGCATCCCTGTTGCAGCCGCTCATCGGCATCTACACCGACAAGCATCCGCAGCCCTATTCCTTGAGCGCGGGCATGTGCTTCACATTGATCGGCATGGTGACCCTGGCCTTCGCGCCGAATTACGCCAGCGTGCTCGCAGCGGCCGCCCTGATCGGCGCCGGCTCCGCGATTTTTCACCCAGAGTCCTCGCGCATTGCGCGCCTGGCCTCCGGCGGGCGCCATGGGCTGGCGCAGTCGATATTCCAGGTCGGGGGCAATGCCGGCAGCGCGATGGGTCCGTTGCTGGCGGCGTGGATCATCATCCCCAAGGGTCAGCCCTCTCTCGCCTGGTTCGCGATCGCCGCGGTGTTGGCCATCGCGGTGCTGGCGCGGGTGGGCGCCTGGTACAAGCGGCAGCACATCGATCGCCCCGCGGCGCATAAAACGCCGACCGCACCTCCTCCGGTGTCGGCGGCGCGCGTCCGCTGGTCGATCGCCGTGCTCGTGCTGCTCATTTTCTCGAAATATTTTTACGTGGCCAGCATCACCAGCTATTTCAGTTTCTATTTGATCGAGAAATTTGGCGTCTCGGTGCGCTCCGCGCAGGTTCACCTCTTTGTGTTCCTGCTTGCCATGGCCCTGGGCACGCTGTTCGGCGGACCCTTGGGCGATCGCATCGGCCGCAAACGTGTCATCTGGGTATCGATCTTAGGGATAGCACCCTTCACCTTGATTCTTCCCTACGTTGATCTGGCGTGGGTGGGCGTTCTCACCTTCATCATCGGCTTGATACTGTCATCGGCGTTTTCCGCGATCGTCGTCTTCGCCCAGGAACTGATGCCCGGCAATGTCGGTGCCGTGTCGGGACTGTTTTTCGGCTTCGCGTTCGGCATCGGCGGCATCGGCGCGGCGGTATTGGGCGGCCTGGCCGACCAGCACGGCATCGAATTCGTCTATCGGATCTGCGCCTACTTGCCGCTGCTCGGCATGGTCGCGGCATTCTTGCCCAACATCGAACGCCGAAAACATTGAACGGGCAACTGCTATTCAGCTTCAGCCACTACGGCCTAAGTTTCGTCGCGCTCAATGTTTTGCTGAATCAACTCGGCTTGCCCGTGCCGGTCGTTCCGACGCTCATCGTGGCCGGCGCGCTCGCCGCGAATGGGCAGTTGCCCTTTGCAGAGTTGTTTTTCGCATCAGTCCTCGCCTGCCTGCTCGCCGATTGCCTCTGGTACTGGGTCGGCCAGAAGTACGGTATCCGTGTCCTCAAGACCCTATGCCGCGTTTCCCTGGAGCCTGATTCGTGCGTCAGCGAAACCCAAGGCCGCTTTGAGCGTTGGGGGGTCAACTCCCTGCTCATCGCCAAGTTTGTCCCGGGACTCGCCACCATCGCACCGCCGCTCGCGGGTGCGATGCGCATCGGCTGGGCACGATTCATCGCCTTGAGTACCGTCGCCGCCATGTTGTGGGTGGGCGCGGGCCTCCTGGCCGGCATGCTGTTCAAAGCGCAAATCGAGCGGCTGCTGATTCGCCTCGATGACATCGGCAGCATGGCCTTCGGCGTTGCCCTCGTCCTGCTCGGCGCGTATGTGGCCTACAAGTGGTGGGAGCGCACCCGCTTCTACAAGACGCTGCGAATGGCGCGGATCAGTGTCGCGGAATTGCAGCAACTCATCGAGAATGGCTCGCAGCCGCTCATCATCGATGTGCGCTCGCCCAGCGCGCGCAGCCTGGAGCCTCGCTGGATTCCCGGCGCCGTGCATATTTCCTTGCCCGACGTGGACGCGCGCCTCAAGGATCTCCCGCGGGAACGCGACATCATTCTCTATTGCACGTGCCCCAGCGAAGCCTCAGCGGCAAGCGTCGCCAGGGTTCTGATGAACCACGGCTTCAAACGCGTTAGGCCGCTGCATGGCGGGCTCGATGCCTGGGTCTCGGCGGGCTATGCCGTTGCCCAAGCCCTTGAACGTCCATAGGGTGGCCTAAAAACCCCCTTTAGCAATCGGCTCCGTACGATGCGACTTGGGTCGCGCTCCCCGGGCACAGCGACATTGCATAATGCGAAAATGCGCTGCCAGGAGCCAAGGACGTTGAGCGGGGCGATGCGCGCCTCGCTGCCGGCATTTCTCGCCCTATGTGCGGTCTCTCTCACTGCCCGCGGCGACTGGACCGTGGCCACATCGGCCGCGCTCAGGCATGACAACAATGTGGGCAATGCACGCAACTACGCCAGCGTCGTAGAGGACTCCAGTGCGGCGGCGACGGTCTCCCTTCTGCAACTGATGCAGGTCGGTGAAAACACCAGTTTCGCCGCCGGCGCGAATCTGTCGGGACAGGTCTACGACCACTTGAGCGGCTTGAACGATGCGTCGCTCGAGGGCGTGCTGTCTCTCAAGAGGAAGTGGGGCTTGGGCGCCTTCGCCCCTTGGGCTCGAGCAGGCTTTGCCCTGGGCCGTGCGAATTATGCTGACGGCTACCGGAACGCGACCATTTATCGCGCCTCGCTCGAGGTGGGAAAGCGATTCGATGAGCGCGTCAGCCTATGGGCGAATTACGCCTTCGAACGAAGGCGCGCCGCGCCGGCCGAAGCCGAGATCTATGGCATCTCCGGCGATGTGTTCAGCCAAAACGGACGCACCCTCAAGACCGCGCTGCAGTACTCCCTAAACTCACGGATTTCGCTCGGCCTTGGATCGCTGTGGCGGCACGGTGATGTCATTTCCACGACCGCCGCGGGCACGTATCTCTATGCGAGTTCCAAGGCGGTGGCTGCCGATCCCACCTTCGGACCGGACGCCTACGCGTATAAACTCAACGGCACGACGTACGGTGCCCGCTTGGGGGTGGACTATTCGCTGAGCGCTCATAGTTTGATCGGGTGTGGATTCCAGCGCTTGGTAACCCACGCCCAGGGCGGCAACAACTACAGCGACTCGATGTCGGAACTTAACTGGAACCATCGATTTTAGATGCGAACCCCATTCACAGCCGGCATTGCATTGATTCTGGCGTGCGCGGCCGCGGCGCACGCCGCGGAGCTCAGGGTGACCGTCAAGGATCACAAAGGCAAAGGCGTTGCGGATGCCGTGGTACTCGCCGTGCCGGTCGATGCGCGCAATGCGCTGCGTGTGCGCCCGCAGCCCGACGCCGTGGATCAGGTCGACAAGGAATTCGTGCCCTACGTCAAGCCGATATTCGTCGGCTCCACCGTGCATTTTCCGAACAGCGACAATATCCGCCACCAGGTGTACTCGTTCTCCCCGGTCAAGAAATTCGAGCTGCCCTTGTATGGCGGCACCGATGCGCCACCGGTGATCTTCGACAAGCCGGGCGTCGTGATCCTCGGCTGCAACATCCACGACTGGATGATCGGCTACATTTACGTCTCAGAAACGCCCTTCTTTGCAAAGACCGGCCCTCAAGGGACCGCCGCGATCGCCGACCTGCCGCCGGGCGAATACGCGGTTAGAATTTGGCATCCCAGTCTGGATCGCGCCGAAGAGACCACAAGCCGGCACATCACCGTCGCCGCCGAAGCGCCGGTGAGTGCGGAGTGGCAGGTCGGTCTCAGGCCGAGTATCCACGTGCCACGGGTACCCGGCGGGGCGTCGCCGTCCTACCCCTAGAATTCTTTGGCAGGAATTCTTACGAGAAGGCCTGGATGCCGGTCTGCGCCCTGCCGAGAATCAAGGCGTGGATATCGTGCGTGCCTTCGTAGGTGTTCACCACTTCCAGATTCACCACGTGACGGATGACGCCGTATTCATCGGAAATGCCGTTGCCGCCCAGCATGTCGCGCGCCACGCGCGCGATATCCAATGCTTTGCCGCAGGAATTGCGCTTCATGATGGACGTGATTTCGACCGAGGCCGTGCCGTCGTCCTTCATGCGCCCGAGGCGCAGACAACCCTGTAGTCCCAGGGTGATTTCCACCTGCATCTCCACCAGTTTTTTCTGGACGAGTTGATTCGCCGCCAGGGGCCGGCCGAACTGCTTGCGATCCAGCACATATTGTCGGGCCGTGTGCCAGCAGCTCTCGGCGGCGCCCAGCGCGCCCCAGGCAATGCCGTAGCGCGCGGAATCGAGACAGGTGAACGGCCCTTTGAGTCCCGTGACCCCAGGCAGCAAATTTTCCTCCGGCACGAAGACCTCATCCATCAAAATCTGCCCGGTGATCGAGGCACGCAGACCCACCTTGCCGTGCAGCACCGGTGTCGTGAGCCCCTTCGAACCCTTCTCGAGAATGAAGCCGCGGATCACCTCGTCGTCGGTTTTTGCCCAAACCACGAACACATCGGCGATGGGACTGTTGGTGATCCAGGTCTTCGCACCCGACATTTTATAACCGCCGGCGGCCTTGCGCGCGCGCGTGACCATGCTCGCCGGATCCGATCCATGATCCGGTTCGGTCAGGCCGAAGCAACCGATGGATTCCCCGCGCGCCAGCGGCGGCAGGTATTTCTGCTTCTGCGCCTCGGTACCGAATTGATATATGGGCAACATCACGAGCGAGGACTGCACGCTCATCATGGAGCGGAAGCCGGAATCGACGCGCTCGACTTCGCGCGCAATCAACCCATAGCTCACGTAGTTGAGGCCGCCGCCGCCGTAGTTCTCGGGGATGGTCGAACCCAAGAGACCGACGCCGCCCATTTCCTTGAATATGCCGGGATCCGTATGCTCGCGGCGAAATGCCTCGAGCACGCGCGGTGCCAGCTGGCCCTGCGCGTAGTCGCGCGCCGCATCCCGAATCATTTTTTCCTCATCCGTCAATTGCGCATCGAGCAATAGCGGATCGTCCCAATGAAATTGTTCGCGTGCCATGCCTTGCCGGTCCTGCTTTTTTGTCCCCGCGCAGGATCGCATACTCTGCCCGGCTCAGCACGCCCAACCGCCATTTGACAGATCCGGCCCTGTCGGCAGGCTCCTACACGGGCCGGCTCTTCACCCGGTGCGGTGGCTCGCCGTTCACCTACATTGCTGCGGAAACTCCGGCCCTACTGTGTGAGCGGTGGTGATCAATCAATCCAGGAGTTTCAAATGTCCAACGTCAATCAAGGTTCTGATAAAACCCAAAATCAGCCAGGGAAGAATCCTTCCCAGGGCGGACAGCAGGATCAGGGCCACAAGGAAGGGCAAGGTCAACAACAGGGACAGCGCGACACGGGCGGCGGCCAGCAGACCGGCGGCAACCAGGATCGCAATAAGAACCCCGGCCAAAGCGCCGATCAGCCGAAGAAAGAGATTTAAGAATAAACTACACAGGCGAGCTGGCGACGGCGTCAGCCCGCCCTGCTCGAAGTGACTCCATGTTGATGGCTCGAGATCACCCGCACGTTTCGAGGACGCCGTTGGAAAATAAAAGAATAAAGCGCGTGACAGCCGTAAGACTGCTGGTGGCAGGCGCGTTCGGACTGTTGCTGTATTTCGCTCATGTTGCGTTCATTCCCGTGGCCTTGGCGTTGCTGATTTCCCTGGTGCTGTCGGGCCCGGTGGAAGCGCTGCATGACCGGCATGTGCCGCGCAGCTTGAGCGCCGCGCTGATCATGGCTGTCATCCTCGGCATAATGGTTGCGTTGGTCAATTTCATGTCGGAACCGGCGCAGAAGTGGTTCGCTGCCGCGCCGCACACCGTGCGGCTCATTGAGCGCAAGATCAGACCCTTCGAGCTAATCATGGCGCGCATCGGGGAGCTGCGAAATTCGGCCGGCAACATCGGCTCAGGTCCCCCGCCGGCGCAAGCCGGCGCCCCTGCTCCGGCGCCCGCCGCCGCACCGCAGGAGAGCGCGCCGGCGATGCTGTTGGACAGCGCGCGCACGGTGGTGCTGTCCTCCGTGACCATCATCATTCTCACGCTGTTCTTGCTTTCCGGCGGACCGCCGATGCTGGCGCGCATGACTGCCGCATTCGCCAGCGATTTAAAATCCGCACACATTTTGGCCGTCATCGAAAATGTGCGTAGCGAAGTCGGCCGATTCTACGTCACGACCGCACTCATCAACGTCGGCCTGGGAATCGCCACCTCCTTCGCCATGATGGCGTGCGGCATGCCCAATCCTTTCCTGTGGGGCACGATGGCGTTCATTCTCAATTTCATTCCCTATGCCGGCCCGACCGTTACCTTGTTGGTATTGACGGTGGTGGCCATCATTTCCTTCGACGGCTTGGGTCACGCAGCTGCGGTTGCCGGATGCTACCTGGCGCTCGCCACCGTGGAGGGACAGTTCGTGCAGCCGCTGCTGGTGGGACGGCGCCTGCAGTTGAACCCCATGCTGGTGTTCCTGGCATTGTGGTTTGGCGGCTTTTTCTGGGGAATCGCCGGCATCATTTTGGCCACCCCCACGCTTGCCGCGCTCAAGGTGGTCGCCACTCATTCCGCGGGCGGCCAGCAGCTGCTGGACTTTTTAAGTCCCCACCACGACATTGATCTTCCCGCCAAGCTCGCGCGGAACAAAAAGAGCCGTGCGGAGCCCGACACATTGGTTGCGCTACGCCGGCGCCCGCTGCCCCCCGAGATGTAAAACGCACCCATCGCCGCCTTTGGCGTGAAATTACCGCGTGCAGTGTCTAGAATGACCCGGTGAGCGCAATCGTTCCCGAATCCGATGGATATATGAGCGGCTTCGGCAACGAATTCGCCACCGAGGCGTTGCCGGGTGCCCTGCCCCGGGGCCGCAATTCCCCGCAACATTGCCCTTATGGCTTGTATGCGGAGCAATTCTCCGGCACGGCCTTCACGGCGCCGCGCGCCGCCAATCGGCGCTCCTGGTTGTATCGCATCCGTCCCGCCGTGACTCACCAGCCTTTCGAACGCGTCGAGCATCGGTTGCTCGATCAAGCGCCGAGCGATGAATCGACGCCTCCCAACCAGCTGCGCTGGGACCCCCTGCCGATTCCTGACGCGGCGGCGGATTTCATCGAGGGCCTGGTGCCCATCGCCGCCAACGGCTCCCCCGATACTCACGCAGGTTGTGCGGTTTATCTTTTTGCCGCGAACCGCTCCATGAAGACAAAGCGGCGGTTTTTCTATGACGCCGATGGCGAGATGCTCATCGTGCCGCAGCAGGGCACGCTGGTGCTCGATACGGAACTCGGCCGCATACAGCTCGAGCCGCAGGAAATCGCCGTCATCCCGCGCGGTCTGCGTTTTCGCGTCGATCTTCCCGGCGGCAGCGCACGTGGCTATGTTTGCGAAAATTTCGGGGCACCGTTCAAATTGCCGGACCTGGGTCCCATCGGCTCCAATGGCCTGGCCAATGCGCGTGACTTTCTCACGCCGCGCGCGCGCTACGAAGAGATCGAGGAGCCTTGCGAGCTCGTGGGCAAATTCGACCGCCGCCTGTGGTCTGCGCGCATGGATCATTCTCCATTGGATGTCGTCGCCTGGCACGGTAACAACGCGCCGTACAAATACGATCTGCGCCGCTTCAACACCTTGGGCTCGACTTCATACGATCATCCCGATCCATCGATCTTTCTGGTGCTGCACTCTCCAAGCGATACGGCGGGCACGAGCAATATCGACTTCGTGGTGTTTCCACCGCGCTGGCTGGTGATGGAAAATACCTTTCGCCCGCCTTGGTTTCACCGCAACGTCGCCAATGAATTCATGGGCCTGATTTGCGGCGTCTATGATGCGAAGAGCACCGGATTCGTGCCCGGCGGATCTTCCTTGCACAACTGCATGAGCGGCCATGGGCCTGATGCGGCGACGTTCGACAAAGCCAGCGCCGCCGATACTGCTGTTCCGCTGCACATCACCGACACCATGGCGTTCATGTTCGAGTCTCGAAGCGTGCTCAAACCCACGCGCAACGCGCTGCAGGGGATACCGCGGCTGCAAAGCGACTACTTGAGCCACTGGTCGGGGCTCAAAAAGCGCTTC
>DATHKV010000164.1:0-4756 GCA_035488895.1 Steroidobacteraceae bacterium | reverse complement strand
CGGCGGCGGCAACGCGGTCTCGCACATGGTCCAGGCCGGACTCGAGGGCGTGGATTTCATATGCATCAACACCGACGCGCAGGCGCTGAAGCACTCCAAGGTGCGCACCGCTTTGCAGATCGGCTGCAACATCACCAAGGGTTTGGGCGCCGGCGCCGACCCGGAAGTGGGCCGGCAGGCCGCGATGGAGGACCGTGATCGCATCATCGAGTTGATCGAGGGTTGCGACATGCTGTTCATCACCGCCGGCATGGGCGGCGGCACCGGCACGGGCGCAGCTCCCGTGGTGGCGCAGGTTGCCAAGGAGCTCGGGATTTTGACCGTGGCCGTGGTGACGCGTCCGTTCGAGATGGAAGGCAACAAGCGTTCGCGCGTCGCCGATCAGGGCATGCTGGAATTGTCCAAGTATGTCGATTCGCTGATCACGATTCCGAATCAGAAATTGCTGTCGGTACTCGGCAGCACCACGACCTTGCTCGATGCCTTCAAGGCAGCGAACACGGTGCTGCAAGGCGCCGTGCAGGGCATCGCGGAACTCATCACACGGCCGGGCCTCATCAATGTCGACTTTGCCGACGTACGCACGGTGATGTCGGAAACCGGCATGGCGATGATGGGATCGGGAACCGCGTCGGGCGACGATCGCGCACGCGAAGCGGCCGAGGCGGCCATTTCCAGTCCGTTGCTCGAGGACATCAATTTGTCGGGGGCGCAGGGAATTTTGGTCAACGTCACCGCCGGCATGGACTTGTCGATCGGCGAGTTCCAGGAAGTGGGCAATGTCATCAAACAGTTCGCGTCCGACGATGCCACGGTGGTCGTGGGCACCGTGATCGATCCGGAGATGACCAGCCAGATCCGCGTCACGGTCGTGGCAACGGGATTGGGCAAGCCGGTGGCGCGCGCCGCGCCGCGGCCGGCCGAAGCCGCTTCGCACGCACCGCCGCTCACCATGCGGGTGATCCGGCAGCGCTCGCCGATGGCACCGACCGACTACGCGATGCTCGACAAGCCGACCGTGCAGCGGCAACGTGCGGTGGGCGACGGTTTGCGCGCTGAAACCAGCTCGGAGGATCTGCTCGACATACCGGCGTTTTTGCGGCGTCAAGCAGACTAAAAAGCAACAGTCGACATTCCAGTTTGGCGCCTGTAGGAGTAGTTCCCCTACAGGCGCCGTTCCTGTCGAGAAATGCCAAGGGGCGAACTTAAGGGTGGGTAGCAGGTCGACCCTGTGGTACCTTGGGCACATAACATAGTCCGGTTTCACTTAATGTTGAATCAAAGAACCCTGAAGAACTCGATTCGCGCCACGGGCGTGGGGCTCCATACGGGTAAGAAGGTTCTCATGACCCTGCGGCCGGCGTTGCCGGACACGGGGATCGTGTTTCGCCGCACGGATTTGGATCGCCCCGTGGACATCCGCGCTCACGCCGAGAACGTCGGCGACACGACGATGGGCACCACCCTGCATCGGGGCGACGTCAAAGTTTCCACGGTCGAACACCTGTTGTCCGCTCTCGCGGGACTCGGAATCGACAATGCGCTGGTGGAAGTCAGCGCGGGCGAGGTTCCCATCATGGACGGCAGCGCGGGACCGTTTGTGTTCCTGCTGCAATCGGCCGGTATCGAGGAGCAAAAGGCGCCGAAGCGCTTCATCCGCATTCTGGAAAGACTGCAGGTCGATGACGGCGACAAGTGGGCGCGCTTCGATCCTTACGATGGATTCAAGGTGAATTTCGAGATCGAATTCAATCACCCCACATTCAAAAAGCATTCCCAAGTCGCGTCGATGGATTTTTCGACGACCTCATTCCTGCGCGAAATCAGCCGCGCACGGACCTTTGGATTCATGCGCGATTTGGAGAGCCTGCGCGCGCGCAATCTCGCCTTGGGCGGGAACATGGACAATGCGATCGTGCTCGATGACTATCGAGTGCTCAACGAGGACGGGCTGCGCTACGAAGATGAATTCGTGAAGCACAAGATTCTCGATGCCATCGGCGATCTGTATCTGCTGGGGCACAGCTTGATCGGCGAATTCAGCGGCTTCAAATCGGGCCATGCGCTCAACAACGAATTGTTGCGCACGCTGATTGCGACGAAAAGCGCCTGGCAGGAAGTGACTTTCGAGAGCTTGGCAGAAGCGCCGATTTCCTACGTCGCGGCGGCAACCGCGCACGCCTGAGCCGCGCCCGTAGGGCTTACGGTACGGGCGGTACCACCCTGATCCGCACCATCAAGATTTCCTGGCCCGTCGACTTGGCAACGCGTTTGCGCAGGATTTCCGTGGAATAACGCAGGCGCGAGGCCCACACGGCGCCGACCACCCCGACGGTAAGGCGGCCTGCGTCGACCCCGGCGCTGGCCACCGCCTGGGCCAGGCGCGGCGGAAGCGCGGCGCGCACCTCCTCCAAAACCTGCGACCGCTCGGCAGACCGGTTCACCAGCTGTGAAAGTCGCTTGCCACCTCTTGCCAGTAACTCGCTGAGACTCTTGGAGTTTTGCATTTAACAGTAGTTTGTGCTGCGGACTCGATGATAGAAACCGTGCGGAAATCCTTGTTTTGAGTCAGTTATCTGCATAGTCTACCGACACTGCTCGGAGCATGATCGAAAAGTCCCGGACGACATAATCTGTTCTCAGCTTCGTGTCGACGTTGGAAGATTAAACCGTATGAATGTCATTTTTGTCGGCCGTAAATCAGGTCGAGTGAAACAATTTGACCTGCAACATCCCGTGATTATGTCTATTGCGGGGTTGTTGGTGCTGGCGATTGTCGGTACGGCGTTCTCGATTGGTGTGGGTCTGGGCGCGCGGCATGGTAGCGGCAATCCCATCGATCAGCTGGGGAGTTGGTCCGCTGAACTGTTGAAGCAGAAAGCGCAGATCGAAGACACCAAGCGAGTTCTTCAGGAAAAGGTCAATGCGTTGGCCATGCGTGTCGGCCAGATGAACGCCAACGTGATCCGCCTGGACGCGCTCGGTAAGCGCCTGACCCGCATGGCAAATCTGGACGATGGCGAGTTCGATTTCGGCCACCCACCGGCCCTGGGAGGCGCGGAGACCGGCGTTGACGGTCAACCGGCCCAGATCCCCAGCCTCACGGCCATGGTCGACGACCTGCAGACCCAGCTCTCGAGCCGCGAGCAGCAATTGGGCGTGCTCGAAAACATGATTTTGACCCGCGAGCTCAATAAGCAGGTCTACCCCGAGGGCCGTCCGGTTCAAGAGGGGTGGATATCGTCGTATTTTGGCCGCCGGGCTGATCCCTTCACGGGTTATTCCGCGGTGCACAAGGGATTGGATTTTGCAGGGCCTGAAGGCAGCCACGTCACCGCAGTGGCGGCGGGCCTCGTGACTTACGCCGGCGATCGGGCCGGATTTGGCCAAATGGTGGAAATCAACCACGGCAATGGCTTGGCCACACGCTACTGCCACAACGAAAGACTGCTGGTGAAGCAGGGCGACATGATCCGCAAGGGTCAGGATGTCGCACTCATGGGATCCACCGGCCGCTCCACCGGCCCCCACCTGCACTTCGAAGTCTTGAAAAATGGCACCCAGGTCGACCCCCTGCGCTTCATCGGAGAAGATCGTTAAGCCTTAAAAAGGCGCCAGGCCCTTGAAAAGGCCCATGTCGAAACGATTTCCTGGTCTTCTGGTCTATCCGTACAATACCCAGTTTTCTCAATAGGACCCCTCCCGCGTGTGGAAGCTTCTGACGCAAGTATTTGGCAGCCGTAATCAACGCCTCATCAAAGAGATGAGCCGCACCGTGGCGGCCGTCAACGGCTTTGAGGCGAGCGTCAGCGCCTTGAAGGATGAGCAATTTCCGGAGAAGACCCGCGAGCTCAAGGCGCGCTTCACCGCCGGCACACCGCTCGAGGAGTTGATTCCCGAGGCTTTTGCCCTGACGCGCGAGGCATCGAAACGCAAATTGGGAATGCGCCATTTCGACGTGCAGCTGATCGGCGGCCTGGCGTTGAACGCCGGCAAGATTTCCGAAATGCGCACCGGTGAAGGCAAGACGTTGATGGCAACGCTGCCGGCGTACTTGAACGCGCTCACGGGCGAGGGTGTCCACGTCGTGACGGTGAATGAATACCTGGCGCAGCGCGACTCGGAATGGATGGGGCCGGTGTACCGCTTTTTAGGGCTGGAAGTCGGCGTCATCAAGAACGCGCAGACGCCGGACGAGAAGCGCGCGGCGTATGCCTGCGACCTCACCTACGGCACCAACAACGAATTCGGATTCGATTATCTACGCGACAACCTGGCGTTCCGTCTCGAGGATCGCGTGCAGCGCAAGCTGTCCTTCGCCATCGTCGACGAAGTCGATTCGATCCTGATCGACGAGGCGCGCACACCGCTGATCATTTCCGGGCCCGCGGAAGAGAGCACCGAGCTCTACATCAAGATCAATGCGCTGATCCCGCGCCTGGTCAGACAGAAGGTCGAGGACGGCCCCGGCGACTATGCCGTCGATGAGAAAACCAAGCAGGCCACCTTGACCGAAGCGGGCCATGAAAAAGTCGAGCAGCTGATGGCGGAGCTCGGCCTCTTGCGCGAAGGCGAGAGTTTGTACGACGCGACCAACATCCGGCTCATGCATCATTTGAACGCGGCGCTGCGCGCGCACGCGTTGTACAAGCGCGACGTCGAGTACATCGTGCGTCAGGGCGAGGTCATCATCGTCGATGAGTTCACCGGCCGCACCATGGTGGGACGGCGCTGGTCCGATGGCCTGCACCAGGCG
>DATHKV010000163.1:0-20904 GCA_035488895.1 Steroidobacteraceae bacterium | reverse complement strand
GCACTCACGGCCGTCGCAATGACCGGCGTGGCCCCCGCGCTGGTCAGCGCGCAGGATCGCCCGGACGATCACCACGCGATGCGGGCCGATGACCACCGCGACGAGCACCGAGATGAACACCAGCGAGATGACAAACAGATCGAGCGTTTCCGTCACGATCATCCGCACTCCTCAGCCCGCTGCCACGATGGTTTTTTCACCTCAACGCACGACCGCAATCGGGCTTGCACCAAGCACGGCGGAATTGACATCTGGCTCTCGCTGTAAGCTGAAAGCGCTGATCACCGCGTAACCTCTCAAAATGGAAAGCCGGTGCCGGGCGGGAAGCCCGGTGCCGGCGGTCGGGCGTACCCACTCGCCGCTGCGCCTATTTGCGGCCCGGCCGCGCGCAAACGTACACTGGCGGGATGGCTCTATTTCTCAGCATCGATGATTTCAGGCGGCAGGCGATGCGCCGCATCCCGCGGGCGATTTTCGATTACGCCGACGGCGGCTCCTACGATGAGTGCACCATCCGGCGCAATGCTGCGGACCTTGATGCCATGGCCTTTCGGCAGCGGGTGATGGTCGATATGTCGACCATATCGCTGGCCACCACCTTGCTCGGTTCGCCAGTATCGATGCCATTGGCGATCGGTCCGACGGGCCTCGCGGGATTGTTTCATGCCGACGGCGAGATTCTGGGCGCGCGGGCGGCCGCCGCGTGCGGCATCCCGTTTTGCTTGAGCACGATGTCGATTTGTTCGATTGAAGATGTTCGAGAGGCCACCAAGCAACCTTTCTGGTTTCAGCAGTATCTGATGCGCGATCGCGGGTTCAATCAGGAACTCATCGACCGCGCCGCGGCGGCACACTGTTCCGCGCTGATGCTCACCCTCGATTTGCAGGTCATTGGCGAACGTCGCCGGGATCCGCGCAACGGTCTGACCATTCCTCCCAGGCTGACGCTGCGAAATGCCTGGGATGTCGCGACCAAACCTTCCTGGGCCTTGAACGTACTGTTCGGCAAGCGGCGGACCTTCGGGAACCTCGTGGGCCGGATCGGCGGCTCCAGCGGCATCAACACATTGGCAGAATGGATTGCCACGCAATTCGACCCTTCGGCCACTTGGCGCGATGTCGAATGGGTTCGAAGCCGCTGGCCCGGCAAGCTGATTCTAAAGGGCGTGCTCGACGCCGAAGACGCCCGATTCAGTGTTGCCGCCGGCGCCGACGCGATAGTCGTTTCGAACCACGGCGGCCGGCAGCTCGACGGCGCCCCCTCCTCGATATCGGTCTTGAGCGAAATCGTTGAAGCCGTCGGCGGACGCTGCGAAGTCATGTTCGACGGCGGCATCCGGTCGGGTCAGGACATTGCAAAAGCCCTGGCGCTGGGCGCGCGCGGCGCGCTGATCGGCAAAGCGTTCCTGTATGCCTTGTCGGCCGCCGGCGAAGCGGGCGTCGCCAAGGCCATCGAAATCATGCGCAACGAGTTGCGCGTGACATTGGCGCTTACGGGCACTGCGGCCATTGATGCCGTGGGACCGCATATTTTGCGGCAATGAGCCTTAGGGCCGAGACAGTCTCCTAGATCATCGGCAGTCCGCGAGGCGCCTTGCCCAGCGGAAATGCCGCATCGATCTTCGCGATGTCGCCATCGCTCAACTCAACTGCGGCCGCACCGGCATTCTCGTTCACGTGGGCAAGATCGGACGCTTTCGGAATCACAAATACTTCCCTGTGGCGCAGCAAAAAGCGCAGCGCGACCTGCCGGGGAGTGGCGCCATGTGCGGCCGCGATGTCTTGCAGCACCCGGGCCGCTTTTGATCCGCCGTCGAAGATTCCCGGCGACTGGCCGAACGGCGTGTACGCGACCACCGCGCACCCGTGCTCGCGGCACCACGGCAGCACGGCATGTTCAATCGCGCGCTCCTGGAGGTGGTACAGAACTTGATTGCAGACCGGATGGCCGGCACCCGAGATCGCCGTCACTTCGGCAAGGTCCTTTGCGTCGAAATTGCTCACGCCCCAGGAGAGGATTTTGCCCTGGCGCACCAGCACGTCGAACGCGCTCAAGGTCTCTTCCAGAGGCACGCTTCCCCTCCAGTGAAGCAGGTAGCAGTCGAGCCGATCGGTGCGCAAGTTGGCCAATGATTTCTCGCAGGCGGCGAGTGTGCCGCTCTTCGAGGCATTGCTTGGCAGCACCTTCGACACCAAAAAAACCTCATCGCGCAGCCCTTCGATGGCTTTACCGACCACTCGCTCGGCAGCGCCCGAGCCATACATTTCCGCCGTGTCGATATGGTTGAGTCCGAGTTCGAGTCCACGGCGCAGCGCGGCGAGGCCCGTGGATGAGCCTTCCATCTTCCATGTGCCTTGGCCTATGCAGGTGACTTGGCGACGGGTCGCCCCGAATGGGCGGGTGGGAATTTTGGCAGCCATGACCTTTGGAGTATTGCAAGAAACTGGCGCACAATCACCCGCCCACAGGGAGGTCACCAACGTGCCGACGCAGATCGCGTCCAATGCAGACCGGGCAGCAGGCCTGCAATGGGACTTTACGCGCGGCGGATTCGCCAAAGGCGCCTTATCCCTCGGGATCCTTGCCGCGCTGTACATGCTGCTCGTTTTGGTCGGCCTCGAGCTGCACGAGAACATCGAGCCTCTGACCATCATCTGGCCGGCTGCGGGCCTTCTGTTCATGGCGCTGTGGCTTTCGCCGCGGCGCAATTGGGTTTGGATTCTCGCCATGCAGGTGAGCGTCGAACTGTTGTCCGCCGCCATCGTCCAGGATCATTTCCAAGTCTTTAGGTACCTGACTTTCGCCGCCGCCAATTCGATCGACGCCGCGGTGGGCGCATGGATTGCCTCGCGGCTCATTCCAACTCCGCGCACTCCCCGGATGCGCAACGTGCTGCTGTTCATTGCCGCCGTGGCGGTGGGCGCCGCAGCCAGCGCCGTCGTGGGGGCGTATGGCACGACGCAGACGTTCGGCGGTTCCGTGTATGTGCGCGAGTGCCAGATATGGTGGGCCGGCAATTGGCTGGGGTCGCTTTGCATCGCACCGATCGTGATGGGGTGGGCCGTGCGCCTGCGCGCGCGCGAGCATTCCGCGCCGGCCGGGCCGGCGATTGAAATGATGCTCATCGGATTCGCGCTGTTGGCCATGGCGATGTGGGTCTTCTCGGCGCTGCCGGGCGGGGTCACGACGATTCTCGACATGCCGTTCGTGTTGCTGGCCTTGGTGGTGGTGGCGGCATTTCGCATGCCGCCGCGCTGGTCGACCCTCCTCGTGGCTGCGACCGCCATCTTGGTGTCCTACTTCGCGAGCCGCGGTCTCGGGCCCTTCGCGGGCGATCCAAACCCCTTCGTCCGGGTCGGCGCCGTGCAGTTGTATCTGGCGACGCTCGTCGTGGTGAATTTCTTGTTGACGGCGGTGTTGCTCGAGAAGAGAAACGCATACCAAATGCTGCGCACCAGCGACGAACGCTACCGCAATTTCATCGAGCACAGTTCCGAGGCGGTATGGCGCCTCGAGCTGTCCGAGGCCATGGATCCGAGTCTGCCGGTGGCCGATCAAATCACCTGGCTGCAGACGCATGCTTACGTGGCGGAAAGCAATCTGACCTATCAACGCTTGAACCGCGAGATGGGACTGCCGGCGGAAGATGCCCGCCAGTGGCGCACCGATATGCCCTGGTTTGCGACCTTCACCGATCACCTGGGCGCGGCATCGAATCAGGGATACGCGATGGACGGACTGCGCTTCTCGGTGCCGGGCAAGGCGCACCCGCGCAGCTATATCACGGGATTCCGCGGCGTGATCGAGCAGGGACGCTTGGTGCGCGTCTGGGGAGTCGCCCGCGACGTCACGGAGCTCGTGGATCTCAATGAGCGGCTGCGCCAAAATCAGGACCGATTGAAGCTCTACGCGCGCGAATTGGTGGGAGCCGAGGAGCGCGCCCGCCGCGCGACCGCGGTGGATCTGCACGACGGCATCGGGCAGCAGTTGGTCGGGTTGTCGATGACGCTGGATTCGCTGGTGGCGCGGTCGCCTCCCGAGATACGTCTTTTGCTCAGCGAGGCGACCAACACCATTCGCGAGGTGCAGGCGATCGCGCAACGCGTCATTGCGGATTTGAGTCCGCCGGGACTCTACGAGCTGGGCTTGGAGCCGGCGCTCAAGTGGCTCAGCGTCTACATGCGCAGCAAGGACAATTTGCAGGTCGATCTAAGAGTCGCCGCCGAGGATGCAAGCATCGACATCGATTTGCGGGTGCTGGTGTTCAAGGTCATCAGGGAGTTGCTGCGCAACGTCGTCAAGCACTCCGGCGCACAGTCCGCAAGCGTTACAGTCATACGCGACCCCGACGAATTGCGTGCCGTGGTCGAAGACAAAGGGGTGGGTTTTGAATGGCAGCTGAGCCTGTTCGAGCCGCGCGCGCATGGGTTCGGTTTGTGGAGCGTGGCGGATCGGGTTCGGGACGCGGCCGGCCAGATGACGGTGGATACCGGACCCGGGCGGGGCTGCCGGGTCACCGTGGTGTTCCCCATCAGCCGCACCAGATCGTCCGTGCGGCAGATCGATCCGAGCGGCGACCTGAACGACGGAACGGCGCGCTCTGCCTGATCAGATCTTCGCGAGGTGGCGCGACATGCGCAGCGCCGCTTCCCGGCCCTGGTAGTAGCCTTGCACGACTCCCAATTGATCGAAGCCCAAGCGCGCGTAGAAAATTCGGGCCGCGTCATTGTTCGTGCGCAATTCGAGATTGATGCGAAACACACCGGCCTCGACCGCCGTCCTCGTGAGCCAATCCATCAGCAGGGATCCCAAGCCCTGGCGGCGATGCTCCGGCGCAACGGCAAGCAGATTCAAATGGGCGACGTCGTCTCCGAAATGCATGATGGCGAATGCCGCAACCCGCTGTTCGCGGCGCGCCACCACGACCGATGATTCCGGGCCGGAAATAAAATGCTGCACGCGCGCCGGAGTCCATGACCAGGACAATCCCTGTTCGATGAGATCGCGGGACATCTCGGCAATTTCGCGCGCATCGTTGCTGCGCGCCAAGCCGATGTAAGCCAGTTCAGACACTCATTCACCCCTCTAGCGGCTGCGATAGCGATCCGTCGCGAGCACCAGTTCGTGCGTGTTGCCCGGTTCGAACGCCGAATGACCGGCGTCGGCCACGATGCGCAAGTCGGCTTCCGGCCACGCTCGATGCAGATCCCACGCGCTGGTTGCCGGGCACACCACATCGTAGCGGCCCTGCACGATGGTGGTGGGAATATTCCGAATGCGCGGCACATCGTCGATCAGCTGGCTCTCGCTGCGCAGAAAGCCGCGGTTGACGAAGTAGTGGCACTCGATCCTGGCCACCGACAAGGCAAACTGGTCCTCGCCCCATTTCTTGATGTTGTCGATATTGCTGTACAGAAAGCTGCAGGCTGCTTCCCACACGGACCAGGCCCGCGCCGCCGCCAACGCCACGCGCTGATCGGTGCCGGTCAGCCGCTTGTGATAGGCGCTCAAGAAATCGTCGCGCTCATCGAGCGGGATGGCGTCGCGATAAGCTTCCCAGGCATCCGGAAAAACTTCCGAGGCGCCGTGCTGATAAAACCAGCGTATTTCGGCATAACGCAGCAGGAAAATTCCGCGCAGCACGATTTCGCTGACGCGTTCCGGGTGCGCTTCCGAGTAGGCCAGCGCCAGCGTGCTGCCCCACGACCCGCCGAACACCAGCCAGCGCTCGACGCCTAGGTGCTTGCGCAGGCGCTCGATGTCGGCGACCAAATGCCAGGTGGTATTTTCAATGAGACTGGCGCTCGGCCGGCTGCGCCCGCAACCGCGTTGATCGAACACCACGATGCGATAATGCCGCGGGTCGAAGAACTGCCGCGCGCGCTTGTCCGATCCTGCACCAGGACCGCCGTGCAGGAATACCGCCGGTTTGCCCGCCGGGTTACCGCTCTCCTCATAGTAGATCTCGTGGATGTCCGAGACGCGCAAGTAGCCGTGCCGATACGGCTCGAGCGCCGGATACAACTCGCGGCGCGGCAGGCTGCGCGGAGTGGGGCGCGAAATCTCCCGCGCTTTGACGGCGCGGTTGGATTTGGCGGCGCTGACCGAGCGCTTTTTGATCCGCGCCTTGGGTGCGGCGCGTGATTTGGCTTGCGCGGCCGTTTTCTTCTTCATCACGTATCCTCTTTATTTTCGCAATTAAGCTCGCGCCACCATGGGCCCGAGAGGCCGGCCGCCCAAAAGATGTACATGCAAGTGATACACCTCCTGGCCTCCATGTGCATTGCAATTGACGATCAGCCGATAGCCGCTTTCGGCGATACCTTGCTGTCGTGCAAGATCGCGCGCCACGATGAACATGTGCCCGATCAGCGCTTCATCCTCATCGGCAATGTCATTGGCTGTGGGAATGGGTTTATTGGGGACGATGAGTATATGCACCGGCGCCGCGGGGCGAATGTCCAAAAAAGCAACGACGCGCGGGTCGCGGTACAGCACGGTCGCCGGTAGGTCGCCGGCGATGATCTTCTCAAAAAGCGTAGGCATTTCATACGCCTCCGATGATTCCTAGGATATCCAAGACTATCAGGAACTGCCTTAACCTAAAGGGAGGAATGTGACTCCGTAATAGTAATGGGAACGATTCTCATATAGAATTGCGTCCATGCTGGTCTCCCGCCCCGACCTCGTTTCTCCCGCGAATACCGACATTCCGCTCATGGAGTTGCCTTCCGGGACCTCCGCGCGCGTGGTTTCCGTATCCGGGGCCGATTCGAAGGCGCCCGCCGATGTCGGCCGGCGCTTGGCTGAGCTGGGATTTCTGCCCGGTGAGGCGGTGCGCATCGTCGCCCGGGGATTGTTGGCCCGCGCGCCGATTGCCGTGCGCATTGGAACAGGCACCTTTGCGCTGCGTCTATTCGAGGCCGCCTGTATCCGCGTATGCCCGGAGCAGCCGCAGCTTCCTTAAGATCCCCATGGACGCCGCGCAAAGCGCTCCGAGCCCTCTGATCGCCCTGGTTGGCAATCCCAACTGCGGTAAGACCGCGCTGTTCAATATTCTGACCGGAAGCCGCCAGAAGGTGGCGAACTACGCGGGCGTCACCGTCGAACGTAAAGAAGGTTCGCTGCTCACGCCGTCCGGCTTGCGCATTCGCATTCTCGACCTGCCCGGCGCCTACAGCTTGGATCCGCTGACCCCCGACGAGCAGGTCACCGCCGATGTGCTGCTCGGGCGCCGAAGCGGCGAGAGCGCCCCCGATTTTGTCGTCTGCGTGACCGACGCCACCAACCTTAGACAGAATTTGCGGCTGGTCTTGAGCCTGAAGCGCTTGGGACTGCCCATGGTCGTGGCGCTCAATATGACGGACATCGCGCGCCGCAAGGGCATCGTCATCGATGCGGACCGGCTGGCGCTCGAGTTGGGTGTGCCGGTCGTGGAGACGGTCGGCGTCAAAACGGCCGGCGTCAAATCCTTGATCAAGGTGCTGGATTCGACCGCCATGCCTGAACGACGCGGCCATTCGACCACATGGCAGCCCTTGAGCCGGGCGGATATCGAACACGATCAGGCCGAGGTGCGGCGAATCCTCGGCGTCATCGGCGGCGATCGGCTCGACGGCGTCACTTTAAGCGATCGGGTCGATGCCCTGGTGCTGCACCCCGTGATCGGACCGGTGATCCTGGCGGTCATTCTTTTCCTGGTGTTTCAAGCGGTGTTTGCCTGGGCGCAGGTGCCCATGGACGAGATCAAACTCGGCGTCGCGGCGTTCGGCAACTGGTTGAACGCGGCCATGCCGAACAGCCTCATCAAGGACCTGCTGGTCAACGGCGTATTGGCGGGCGTCGGCAGCGTGCTGGTGTTTCTGCCGCAAATCATCATCCTGTTCTTTTTTATCCTGGTGCTCGAGGATTCAGGATACCTGCCGCGCGCCGCATTCCTGTTGGATCGGGTCATGGGCAGCGTGGGCTTGTCGGGGCGGGCGTTCATTCCGTTGCTGTCGAGCTTTGCCTGTGCCATTCCCGGAATCATGGCGACGCGCACCATCCAGAATCCCCGTGATCGGCTGACGACCATCATGATCGCGCCGCTGATGACCTGCTCGGCGCGATTGCCCGTGTACGCGCTGATCATCGGTGCCTTCATTCCGCGTCGGACGATTTGGGGCGGTTTGGAATTGCAGGGCGTGGTGTTGTTCGCGCTGTACGTTCTCGGCGTCGCCAGTGCCATGGCGGTGGCCTTTGTGCTCAAGCGCTTGGGCTCGCGCGGCAACTTGCAGGCGCTCATGCTGGAACTGCCCGCTTATCACTGGCCCAATTTGCGCAATCTCGCCATCGGGCTGTGGCAGCGCGTCGAGATTTTCATGAGCCGCGTCGGCACCATCATTCTTGCGCTGATGGTCATTCTCTGGGCGTTGAGCTCATTTCCCGCGCCGCCGCCGGGAGCCACGGGGCCGGCCATTCAATACAGCATTGCAGGACACCTGGGTGCGTGGCTGGCGGTGTTGTTCAAGCCTATTGGGTTCAATTGGCAGATATCGATTGCGCTCGTGCCGGGGCTGGCGGCCCGCGAGGTGGCGGTCGGGGCTTTGGGTACGGTCTACGCGCTGTCGGCGACCGGCAATGACGTGAGCAGCGCGTTGACGCCGTTGATCACGCAGTCATGGAGCCTGCCCACGGCGCTGTCGCTGCTTGCCTGGTACGTATTCGCACCGCAATGCCTGTCGACCCTGGCCACGGTCAAGCGCGAGACCAATTCCTGGCGTTACCCGATCATCATGGCGGCGTATTTATTCGCGCTGGCCTACTTAGGCTCATGGATTACGTATCGCATTGCGACGGCGCTATCATGACGGCTGCGCCATCATGAACCACTTGCTCGACAATCTGCTGGTCGGTGCCGTGTTGCTCCTAAGCCTGGGCTACGCGTTGGCCAAGCTGGGTCCGCGCACATTGCGGCAGCGCATGCTGGAACATCTAAGCCGCATGCTGGCGTCCGCGCCGGCCGGCTTCAGATTGGGCCGGGTTGCGCAACGGCTGGCAGCCGCGTCCGGCAAAACACAGGCTGCTTGCGGCGGGTGCGACAATTGCGGCAGCGAGAATTCGCCGCCGAAAGTCTCGGCCGAAATCAGCGTGCCCGTCGGAAAAATCGGCCGACGGGCCTAAGCTTCCTGGCGCTGCTCCCCGCGCTATTTCGCGGCGCCCGGCGCCAACGCTCCCTTGAGCTTCACGACACCGCTCACCGTCTTCGGATCCACCGTGATGTCCTTGAGCTTGGCGGCGACGTCCGCGGGCACGTCCTTCTGGTTGCGGCCGCCCAGGTATTGCGAGAAGAATTCTTCCATCGCCGTCACGTAGGCCAGCGTGTTGATGGGCCGCGCGAAACCGTGCCCTTCATCCGGCGCCACGATGTACTTGACCGGCTTGCCGTTGTCGCGCACCGCCGCCACGATCTGATCGCTCTCGCGCACATTGACGCGCGGATCATTCTTGCCCTGCACCACCAGCAGCGGCGTCACGATTGCCTTCGCCTGGGTCAGCGGCGACTCCGCCACCAGCAGCGCCTTGCCCTGCGCCGTCGTCGGGTCGCCCATGCGGGTGTACATCTGTTTGCGGCCCGCTTCCCAATAGGGCGGTATGGCATCGAGCAGGGTGATCAGATTGGAGGGTGCGACGTAGGCGACCGCAGCCGCGTACACGGTGGGCGTGAACGCAACGCCCGCGAGCGTGGCATAGCCGCCGTAAGATCCGCCGGAAATCCCCACTCGCTTCGCATCGACGATGCCCGAGGCGGCCAGCGACTTCACACCCCAGGTGATATCGTCCTGCATCTTGCGGCCCCATTCGCCGTTGCCGGCGTTGAGGAATTTCTTGCCGTAGCCGGTGGAGGCGCGGAAGTTCGGCTGCAGCACCGCATAGCCGCGATTCGCCAGAAACTGCGCGGTCGTGTCATAGCCGGCAGAATCGCGCGCCCACGGTCCGCCATGCGGAAACACCACGAGCGGCAGATTTTTGGCCGTCAGGCCCTTCGGAAGCGTCAAATACGCAGGGATATCCAGGCCGTCCGATGATTTGTAGTGATACGGCTTGCGTTGCGCCAGGGACTCGCGCGGGATCTCCTCGCGCACCCGGTACTGCAGCGTCAAGGTTTTCGCCTGGCGGTTCCACACGTAGACGATGCCGGGTTCGGTATCGCCGTGGGCGTTGACGATCCAGGTGTTCTCATCGTTCGAGCGCGCCCCGAAATCGACCTCGAGGCCCGGCAGTTTCGACTGCAGCCAGTGGTAGTCAGCTTCGAAAGGACGGTCCTTGAAGTAGCGGCGGAACGTGTCGTCTTCGTATT
The DNA here is from genome assembly GCA_035488895.1 of Steroidobacteraceae bacterium. Classification (GTDB taxonomy): domain Bacteria; phylum Pseudomonadota; class Gammaproteobacteria; order Steroidobacterales; family Steroidobacteraceae; genus Bog-1198. The sequence goes on along the minus strand of DATHKV010000163.1, from coordinate 10,564 downwards.
CCGTGAAAAGAATGCGGTGATCGACGCGCGAGATCTCGACGTTGAGCAGGTCGACGCGATTATCCGGGTCGCTTTCGATCTTGGTCGTGGCGCCGGTGGCCACATTCAGGATATCCAGCTCGGTCAGGTCCAACGCGCCCTTGTTGGTGGCGAGGTAAACATTCTTGCCGCCGGCATCGAAATCGAATGGGCCGCAATTCTCGAGCACGCTGCAGGTGTACAGCGGCTTGAAGCCGTCGGCATCGACCCGCAAGGTTTCGGTGTCGCCGGTCTTGGTGGTTCGCACCGCCAAACGCAACGTCCCGGCATCATCGAACTGCCAGACCGCAATCTCGTCGGTGTTTTTGCGCAGCAGTTTTTTCTCACCCGTGGAGATGCTCAATTCGTACAGGTCATGCCACTTCGGGTCGCGGTCATTCAGTCCGATGTACAAAATATCCGGCTTGGCCTTGGGCACGGCAAAAATCTGTGTTCGAACACCCTTCAGATTCGTGAGCGCGCGAGTGGGCGGCACGCCGGTTTTCGCATCCGCGGGCAACTTCGGGTCGATCGCATACACATTGAAGTTCTCATCGCCGCCGGCGTCCTGCGCGTACACGATGTACTTCGAATCGCGGCTCCAAAAATAGGTGCGGATCGGCCGGCTTGCCTCCGCACTCACCGGGCGCGCCGCACTGAACGGCTCATCCGCGCCTTTCACCCAGATATTGCGCGTTCCCTTGTAGGGCTTCAGAAATGAAAGGGATTGCCCATCGGGTGAAATCTGCGCGCCTGAGATGGCGACCTCGCCATAAAACAAATTGCGATCGATCAGCGGCGGCTGGTCGGCCAGCGCCGTCAATGGAGATGCGGCCGCGGCCACCATCAATGCCAATACCATGTGTTTCAATTAATTATCCTATTCGCAGTGAGGCGATCGCCGGAGTGCGCCATAATGCCAGACTGTCCATCGGGAAGCCCTAATTGCTGAAGTCTGCTTAAGATGCCAATCCCTGAGCTTTTGCGCGACCGCCTGCGCCTGCCCGTCATCGGCGCTCCCATGTTCATCGTATCCACGCCAAGGTTGGTCCTGGCGCAGTGCCAGGCGGGGATCGTCGGTTCCTTTCCGGCGCTGAACGCCCGGCCGGTATCCCAACTGGACGATTGGCTGGCGCAAATCACCGAAGAGTTGGCGAGCTTTGCGCGGACCCATCCGCACCTGAAGGTCGCGCCCTTTGCCGTCAATCAGATCGTGCATAGCAGCAACAATCGCTTGGAAGAGGACGTCGCACTGTGCGTCAAGCACAAGGTGCCCATCATCATTACCAGCTTGCGGCCGCCCGCCGAAGTGGTGCAGGCCGTGCATGGTTACGGCGGCATCGTGTTCCACGATGTCATCAACCTGCGTCATGCGGAAAAGGCCGCGGCGCAGGGCGTCGACGGCATCATCGCGGTGTGTGCCGGAGCCGGCGGCCATGCCGGGCTCCTAAGCCCATTTGCCTTGGTCAAGCAAATCCGCGAGGTCTATCCGGGCGCGATCATCTTGTCCGGCGCGATGAGCAGCGGCGCCGACGTGTTGGCGACGCGAGCGTTGGGCGCGGATCTTGCCTACCTGGGTACGCGCTTCATCGCGACGGACGAGGGCAATGCACCGGCGGAGTACAAGCAAATGCTCATCGACAGCGCCGCCGAGGACATCGTGTACACCTCGCTGTTCAGCGGCGTGAACGGCAACTACTTGCGCGGCAGCGTCGCGCGCGCCGGTCTCGATCCCGATCAGCTCCCGGCAGCGGACAAAGCGAAAATGAACTTCGGCACCGGCGGCAACACCGCGGCCAAGGCGTGGCGCGATATCTGGAGCGCCGGGCAAAGCGTCAGCGGCATTCATCAGGTCGAAAGCGTGGCGGCGCTGGTCGAGCGCATGGAGGGCGAATATGCGGCTGCTCGCGCCAGCTTCAATTTTTAGGCGTCGGCGCGCAGGCTCTCCGAGCCGCGCAGGTTCCGCGAACCCGGTGCTCATTTAATTGCGTCTGCGCGCCGAACAATTGCAGGCAGCGTTGGCCCGGGGGCAGGCCGGTTTCTACCTGGTCTCCGGCGATGAGCCTTTGCTGGTCGGCGAAGCCGCGGACGCGATCCGGGCTGCGGCGCGCGCGGCGGGGTTTGCGGATCGCCGCGTGTTTTTCATTGATCGCAACTTCAGCTGGGACGAGTTGCGTCTCGAGAGCCAATCCCTGTCGCTGTTCGCGGAGCGGCGCCTGTTCGAGCTCCGAATGCCGAGCGGCAAACCGGACAAGGGCGCCGCGTTGCTGGCCGAATTGGCGGCCAAGCCGATGCCCGACCTGATCTTCCTCGTGATCACCGACAAGCTGGATCGCAAGACGAGCGATACGCCCTGGGTGCAGGCGATTGAAAAGCACGGCGTCTGGGTGCCGATCTTCCCCGTGGACAGCGAGGCGCTGCCGGCGTGGCTGCGCACACGGGCAAAAATGCTGCACATCGAGATCGACCCGGAGGCATCGCAGTTGATCGTCGAGCGGGTCGAGGGCAACCTCTTGGCCGCGCAACAGGAGCTGGAAAAGCTCGGGCTGTTGGCGAATGGCGAATCGATCGGCGCCGAGCTGGTCCGCCGTTCGGTCGGCGACAGTGCACGCTACGACGTATTCCAGCTGGGCGAGGCGGCCGCCGCCGGCGATGCGGCGCGCGCCTTGCGCATACTCCTGGGGCTGAAAAGCGAGGGAGTGGAGCCGACGCTGGTGTTGTGGGCGCTGGTGCGGGAGTTGCGCGGCATGTGGCAGGCACGCGACCGCGAACGTTTGCGGTCTACGGCGCGGGGCAGCGGCTGGAACCTGGCGGCCACGCCATCGGCGCGTGCGCTTGGCCGGCTGAGAAAATTGCCCTTGGCGCCCTTGCTGGTGCAGGCCAGCCGCACCGATCGCGTCATCAAGGGGCTGCTGCCGGGCGATGCCTGGAGCGCGCTCACCGGGCTCACCGGGGCTTTCGCCGGCGCTTTGCAAGCCAATGGGGAATCAGGCAGGGTAAGCCTATGAACCCCATGGGCATTTTTGGCGGCACCTTCGACCCCATTCACTATGCGCACCTGCGCACGGCGTTCGAGCTGCAGCAGGCGCTGCGCCTGAAGGAAATCCGCTTTTTACCGGCCGGCAATCCGCCGCACCGCGACCAACCCATGGCAGACGCCAAGTTGCGGCTGGAAATGGTGCAGTTGGCCGTCGCCGGACAGCCGGGGTTTCTCGTCGACGACCGCGAGGTCCGCAAGGAAGGTCCGTCGTATTCGGTTGAAACCCTGGCCGAACTGCGCCATGAATATCCGGACCGCAGCCTCTGCCTGATCGTCGGGATGGATGCCTTTTTGAGCCTGCCGAAGTGGCATCAATGGCAGGAATTGCTGCAGTTGGCGCACTTGGTCGTCGCCCACCGTCCCGGCTGGCGCGCGCCCGGGATGGGACCGCTGGGGGAACTGCTGGTGGATCGGGGCACCGGGCGCATCAACGATTTGCATGAATCGCGGGCGGGCTGCATTTTTATTCATGCGGTGACGCAACTGGAGATTTCCTCCACTGAGGTCAGGCAGCTCATCGGCATGGGTCGCGATCCGCGCTTCCTCATGCCCGATCCAGTGCGTAAACTGATCCTAGACACCCATTGTTATTCCAGGAACCGGACCACGTAGTGCCAGTAAAGCGAAAGACCCCCAGCAGCAAGAAGCCGAAAGCGGCACCCAAGCCAAAAGCAGCGCCCAAGTCGAAGGCTGCGCCCAAGCCGAAGGCGGCACCCTCCCTCAAGACCGTCGTCCTCGATGCCCTCGACGACATGAAGGCACTGGACGTGAAGTTTCTGGATGTTCGAGGCCTGACCGACATCGCCGATTTCATGGTGATCGCGAGCGGAACCTCCGACCGGCACGTGCGTTCGGTTGCGCAGCGCGTGGTCGAAAAGGCCAAGGCGGCCGGCTTCCGGCCCCATGGCATCGAAGGTCAGCAGGACGGCGATTGGGTTCTCATCGATCTGAGCGAAATGATCATTCACGTCATGTTGCCGCGGGTCCGCGAATTCTACGGGCTGGAGAAATTGTGGGACATGACCGTTGCGAAGCGCGCCGCACGCGCGTGATCCTCTTATGAAATGCCGGTTGATCGCTGCCGGTACCCGTCTCCCCGACTGGGTCAACAGCGGGTTCCTCGAATATCAAAAACGGCTGCGCACGCCGCTGGTCTTGGAGCTTCACGAGATTTCGGTGGCCACCCGCAGTGCCGGCGACAACCCGCTGCGCGCCGTGCAACGCGAGGGCGCCGATATGTTGGCGGCCATCGGCAAGGATGACTATGTCGTGGCCCTGGAGATTGCCGGCAAGCCCATGAGCACCGAGAGCTTGAGCGCCTGGTTGGTCGAGCGCATGCGGGACGCGCGGCCGCTGGCGCTGCTCATCGGTGGTCCCGACGGTCTCGCTCCCGCAGTCTTGGAGAGAGCGAATCAATCTTGGTCGCTGTCGCTGTTGACGCTGCCCCATGCCCTGGTCAGAGTCGTGGTCGCGGAGCAAATCTACCGCGCCATGAGCATGCTGGCCGGGCATCCTTATCACCGCGCGTGAAACCCGCGGACTTCATCTATCTGGCCTCGGGCTCGCCGCGCCGGCGTGCCTTGCTGCAGCAGATCGGCGTTTCTTTTCAGGTAATCGGCATTGAATTGGACGAAACTGCGCTTGCGGGCGAGACGCCTCTGGCCTACGTCTCGAGACTCGCCGAGGCCAAGGCCGCCGCCGGATGGCAGAGCAGCCGCGGCTTAGGCGTGGAGCCGGTGCTCGCGGCCGATACCGCCGTGGTGCTCGACGGGAGAATTCTGGGAAAGCCCGCAGATATGGAGAATGCGATCAGCATGCTGCGCGAGTTGTCCAGCCGCACGCACGAGGTGCTGACGGCGGTGGCATTGCGGACAGCCGCGGGCACACAGCTCAAGGTCAGCCGCAGCATGGTTACCTTTCGATCCATCGATGCGGCCGAAGCCCGCGATTACTGGGAGACCGGTGAGCCGCGCGACAAGGCCGGCGCCTACGCCATTCAAGGGTACGCGGCGGTGTTCATCGCGGACCTCAAGGGCAGCTATTCCGGGGTCATGGGATTGCCGCTGTTTGAAACAGCGGAGCTCCTTCAGAAGTCCGGCATCGGCCGCCTGCGGCGCGATGAGCACTGAAGTCCTCATCAACGCCAGCATGCACGAGGCGCGCGCCGCGGTCGTGGAAAACGGCGTTCTGCTGGAGGTCTATCTCGAGCGCGCGAGCCGCCGCGGCTTGATCAGCAACATTTACAAGGGCCGGGTCTCACGCGTTTTGCCGGGCATGCAGGCTGCATTCATCGACATCGGCATGGAGCGCACCGCATTCCTGCATGCGTCGGATATTTTCGATGCGCGTCACGCCGATACCGGCATCGAGCCGCCGCACACGGAAAGCATCCGCTCGCTGGTCGCCGAGGGCAATGAGATCCTGGTCCAGGTCGTCAAGGACCCTCTCGGCACCAAGGGCGCCCGGCTGACCACTTACATCACACTGCCCTCGCGCTACCTCGTTTACATGCCGAAGGGCCGGGGCGTCGGCGTGTCGGCGCGGATCGAGGACGAAGCGGAGCGCGAGCGGCTGCGAACCGCCGTGGAAGCCGGTCTTACGCCGGATGAGAACGCGGGATTCATCGTTCGCACTGCCGCCGAGGAGTCGGCCGGCGACGCGCTGCGCGCTGACATGATCTACCTGCGCAAACTGTGGGAGTTCGTGCGTCAGAAGGGTTTGCGCACGCAACCGGGCAATTTGGTGCACGCGGATCTGCCGCTGCACCTGCGCGTGCTGCGCGACTTGATGCATCCGGATGTCGACCGGGTGCTGATCGATCAACCCAGCGCGCATCGGGAAATGCAGGAATTCGCCGCGGCCTTCATGCCGGAGGCGTTGCCGCGCATCGATCTGTACTCCGAGCCGCGGCCGCTGTTCGAGCTGCATCACGTCGAGGAGGAACTCCAAAAGGCCCTGGATCGGAAGGTGTCGCTGAAATCCGGCGGCCACCTGATGATCGATCAGACCGAGGCGATGACGACCATTGACGTCAACACCGGCGCCTTCGTCGGCCATCGCAACCTGGAGGAGACCATATTTCGCACCAACCTCGAGGCGGCGGTCACCATCGCAAGGCAGCTGCGGCTGCGGAATCTGGGCGGCATCATCATTATTGATTTCATCGACATGGAGGAGCCCGAACACCGTCGCCAGGTCATCCAAGCCTTGGAACGTGCGTTGAATGAAGATCACGTCAAGACCAACATCTCATCGGTGTCGCCGTTGGGATTGGTTGAAATGACGCGCAAGCGCACGCGCGAGAGCCTGGAACATCTGCTTTGCCATGCTTGTCCTACGTGCGAGGGCAGGGGCTTCGTCAAAACGGTGGAAACGGTTTGCTATGAAATTTTCCGCGAGATCGTCCGGCAATCGCGCCAATTCGAGTGCCAACAATTGATGGTGCTGGCGCATCAGGACGTCATCGAGCGGCTGCTCGATGAAGAGTCCTCCGCATTGGGCGAATTGGAGCTGGTGACGGGCAAGCCCATCCGCCTGCAGACCGAAGCGCTGTATACGGTCGATCAATACGATGTCGTGCTGATGTAAATGTCCATCCGCAAGATCGGCAAAATCCTGGCGGTTATCTGCGGGGGGCTGCTGGTCCTGGTGCTGCTCGCGATGCTCGGCCTGAAGCTCGCGCTCGATCGTGCCCCACACTATCAGGCAGAGATCAAAGAGTGGGTGCATGCGCAAACCGGCTACCACATCGGCTTCGCGCATGTCTCGCCGGCATTTCGCTGGTACGGCCCGGAGCTGTATTTCGACCGTTTGGAATTGCGCTCGAAGGACGATCAGCGCGTGCTGGCGCGCGCCGCCGGCGGCCGCGTCGCGGCGGATGTCTGGCAGCTGATTCGCACCGGAAAATTGCTGGCGGGCCGCATCGAGGTGGATTCGCCGAATCTCGTCGTCGCGCGCCTGGGTCCCACGCGCTTCGCGGTGGCCTCCGAAATCGAGCTGGGCGCGGAGAATTCCTCCATGGCCTCGCTGCAGCTTGGCGACCTACCGGCGGGCAAATTGGTGATTCGCGGCGCGACGCTGACCATGGAAAATTGGAATGCAGCACTGCCCCAATTGACCCTGGAGGGCGTGGATATCGATGTTCAGCGCGATGCCGGCGAACTGATGCTCCGTTTTGGCGGACGCATGCCGCCCGCGCTCGGCGGAACCGTGAACTTCGAGGGGCATGCGCGCGGCGGCGGCGAGGCGCAGAGCCTGGCGTGGGACGGGCGGCTGCGCGCGCGGGCCGTTTCATTTCCCGGGTGGCGCCAGCTGTTGCCGGAATACTTGAGCAAGCTGGATTCGGGTGCCGGCGCCTTTGATGTTTCCGCGAATGGCCAAGGCCCGGCGCTGTCGCAGGCCGCGGTTGAATTCGGAGCGACCGACGTGGTGACGCAGCTACCCGAAGGGCCGGTCGCCCGGTTTGACCAGATGAGCGGGGCACTGGCGCTGGCGCGGACCGGCGATCACTGGAGCCTCGTCGGCAAGCGGGTGCGTGTCGGCCGCCGCGAACGGGAATCCGCATTCGACGTGGGCTGGCACGAAACACCGGCGGGACTGATCAGCGTACACGCCCGCGCCGATTACTTGCGCGCGGAAACTTTGCTGCCGCTGACCGGGTTCCTGCCGCAAAAGGAACTGCGCGACCGGCTGCGCGAGATCGCGCCGAGCGGCGAATGGACGGATACCTCGATCGCCTTCGAGCGCGCTGCACTGGAAGCTCCGTGGCGCATGCACGTGCAGGCGAAATTTCAGCATGCCGGGTACGCATCGGTGAAGGGCGTGCCGGGCATGCGCGGCATTTCCGGATCGATTGCGGGCAACGAGAGCGGCGGGCAGGTCGCCATCGATACTCGCGCCGGCGTGTTTCATTGGCCCACTCAATTTCCGCGGCCCGTTGATCTCGAACGGCTCCGGGCGAATATTTATTGGAAGCGAACCGGCCAAGAGTTGCTGATCGCGTCGCGGGATTGGGAGATCAAGACCCGCGACGCCGAGATTCTGGGACAAGTGGCCTGGCGCCAGCCCAGTGATGAATCCTCGCCCGTGCTGACCCTGGTGGGCGTCATTCAAAACGGCAATGCGGGCAATGCTCGAAACTACCTGCCGAACGGCTTGATCGGACCCGGCGCGCTTGCCTGGCTCAATGACGCGTTCGTCGCCGGACGCCTGCACGCCAATATCTTGTTTCAGGGCCCGGCGCGCAGTTTCCCGTTCCGCGGGGGCGACGGCATCTTCCTGGCGCGCTGTTCAATCGAGGGAATGACCTTGAATTACAGCCCGGGGTGGGCTCCGGTGGAAAATCTCGCGGCGTCGGCGGAATTTCGCAATGAAGGCATGAGCGCGCGACTGTCGGGCGGCCACATCGGCGATCTGAAATTGGAATCCGGCGATGCACGCTTCCCCGACTTCAGCAACGGCGAGCTCAAGATCCATGCCAACGCCAGCGGCGATGCAACGAGCGCGCTGACGTTTCTGCGGGCGACGCCGCTCGATGCCATCGCCGAGCACGCATTCTCGAACGTCGAGGCGAGCGGGCCGCTGCAAGCTGCGGTGGAACTATTCCTGCCGTTCAAAGACTTCGCGCATAAGCAGGTGCTGATCCACGGACGCCTGGACGGCGCCAGCGTGAATCGCCCGGGCTCGAGCACCATGGCGACCGACGTCGCGGGCGAGTTCGATATCGACGGCGGCCAGGTCGCGCGCGCCGACATTCGCGGGCAGCTCTTGGGCGGCAGCTTTCAAATGCAGGCGCGCACGCCGCGCAACCGTCCGGTCACGCGAACGCAATTGGAATTTCGAGGTACGGCCACCGCCGAAGCTGTGCGCACTGCGCTGTCGATGCCTGCGTCCTTGGGCGTAAGCGGGCAAACCGATTGGCGCGCCGTCCTGAAAATGTCGCCCGAGCCGGCTCGAGAGCGTTCCTTGCGCATCAGCAGCACGCTGGCCGGTTTCGAGATGAAGCTGCCGGCGCCGCTGGACAAGAGCGCCGGCAGCCCGCTGCCATCGTGGCTGGAAATCCAATGGCCGGGAACCGGCGGTCCGCAGGGCAGCTTCGCGCTCGGATCGCTGGTGAGCGGCACCTATGCCCTGGAATCCGATTCCGAGGGCATGCGGCTCGCACATGCATCGATGACCTTTGGCGGCAGCGAGACCAGCGGCGGCGACTCGCAGATATTGAACGTCGGCGGATCCGTGCCGCGCCTGGATTTGGGCGGCTGGCTGCGCTTGAGCGCGGCCGGCAAGGATGCCAAACCGCTTTCCTACTACATGCGCGGCGCCAAGCTCAATGTCGCCGAACTGGACTACCTCGGCCTCGCGTTTCGCGACGTGTCGCTTGATCTGCAAGTCTCGGAACCGAACTGGCGCATCAATGTCGGGGGCCCCAACGTGAGCGGCACGATCACGATTCCCAGCGGCGGCGGTGCAGCGGAGGGCTGGAACCTGCAATTCGATCGATTGCATTTCGATGTGGCGGACAATGACGATTCCGGGGCCGGCGGCGCCACCGACAACATACCGGCCGATGCCGATCCGCACTCGATTCCGCCGCTGATTTTTCATGCAAAAGATTTCATCTGGGGCGAGCGTCATTTCGGCGACGTGACGGCGACGCTTGCCAGGCAGGCGGAGGGCGTGGGCTTGAAATCCTTGAGCGTCACCGCGCCCACCTTCACGATCAGCGCGCAGGGCGAATGGCGCGCCAGGGATGCCGGGTTGAGCCGCATCAAGGGCAGCCTGGTTTCAACCGACGTGCAAGGCACACTCAAGGACTTGGGCTATGCCGATGTGATTCAGGCCAGAAGCGGCAAGATGGACTTTGACCTGACTTGGGCAGGCGCGCCGACCAACACGGCGCTCGCCCAGGTGATCGGCCGCGTGCAGCTGTCGCTCGACAAGGGCCAGGTTTTCGGCCTCAAGCCCGGCGCAGGCCGTGTGCTGGGGCTGGCCAGCATCGCGGCGCTGCCCCGCCGGCTGGCGCTCGATTTCAGCGACCTGACCGACAAGGGCTTGGCCTTCGACAGCGTCCATGGCGATTTCGATTTGCGCGAGGGCAATGCCTATACGGAGAACGTATTGCTGAAGGGGCCTGCAGCTGAAATAGGCTTGATAGGCCGGGTTGGCTTGAAAAACAAGGATTACGACCAAACTGCTGTGGTGACGGGCAGCGTGGGCAATTCACTGTCGATTCCCGTTGCCAGCGCGCTGGTCGGCGGTCCGGTGGTCGGCGCCGCCGTACTGTTGTTCACGCAGGTGTTCAAACAGCCGCTGAAAGGCCTGGCGCGAGGGTATTATCGCATTACCGGCAGTTGGGATAATCCAACAGTCGAACGCATCAAGAGTGCAGACGCCGCCGCCGCGACTGCCGAGGTACCGAGATAGATGGGCAAAGTCGCAGCAATTCAAATGACGTCCAGCCATGTCGTGGCCGATAACCTGGCCGCGGCGGGCGCGCTGCTGCGCGAG
>DATHKV010000162.1:0-35416 GCA_035488895.1 Steroidobacteraceae bacterium | reverse complement strand
TCGATGCGCGCTGCTTTACCGGACAGTTCGCGCAGGTAGTAGAGCTTCGCGCGGCGCACATTGCCGCGGCGCTTCACGCTGACTTCACTGATCGCCGGACTGAAGGTCTGGAACACGCGCTCCACGCCCTCGCCGTGCGAGATCTTGCGCACGGTGAAAGAAGAATTGAGGCCGCGGTTCTTCTTGGCAATGACAACGCCCTCATAGGCTTGAACGCGTTCACGATCACCTTCCACGACCTTGACCTGCACGACGATGGTGTCGCCGGGATTGAAGTCCGGGAGCTTGCGCGTCGCGCGCTCGCCGTTGAGTTCTTGGATGATCTTATTCATAGCTATTGCCTCGCACGTTCATTCTTGAATTCTTCCAACAATTCTCGCTCTTCATCGCTCATGCCGCGCCGCTCGAGCAGCTCCGGCCGGCGTAACCATGTACGGCCCAGCGCCTGCTGCAACCGCCAGCGATGTATCGCGGCATGATCGCCAGACGCCAATACGGCGGGCACCTCATGCCCGTCCAAGGCCTGCGGCCGCGTGTAATGCGGCCAATCCACCAAACCGTCGCTGAAGGACTCCTGCAGCGCCGATTCCGAACTTCCCAGCGTCCCCGGCATCAACCGGGCTATCGCGTCGATGACGACCAATGCCGGCAGCTCGCCGCCCGACAGCACATAGTCGCCGATCGACCATTGCTCATCGATCTCCGACTCGATGAAGCGCTCATCGATGCCTTCGTAGCGTCCGGCGACCAAAACCAGTCCCGGCCAGCTGCACGCATCGCGCGCCATGCGCTGCTCGAATCGCACACCGTCGGCGCCCAAGTACACGCGCCGGCTCCCGGCCGGCAGAGCCTTGAGCGCGTCGCGCACGGCGCTTCGCGCCGGTTCGACCTTCATGACCATTCCCGGGCCACCCCCGAACGGCCGGTCATCCACCGTACGGTGCGGGTCGCTGGTGTAGTCGCGGGGGTCGAAGCATTCGACCTGGAACAGGCCGCGTTCCAACGCCCGCCCGACCACGCCGATCTTCAAGGCCTCGCGGATCATCTGAGGAAACAGCGATACCACCGCAATTCGCATGGTTCATTCCGAGGCCGCTTCCCAATCCACCACCACGAGGCGAGCCCGCAAATCCACCCGCCGAAGATGCTGCGGCACCGCCGGCACCCAATATTCACGTTCCCCGCGCACCACCATCAGGGCCTGCCCCGGGGTCTCAACAAAATGCTGCACTACGCCTAAGCCCATACCGGCCAGGTTCACCACCTCGCAGCCAATCAAATCTGCGCGGTAAAAATCCTTGTCGTCTCTCTGCGGCAGATCATCGCGAGGTACACAAACTTGTGCGCCCCTCAAGGCGATCGCCTGATCCCGATCCTCCACTCCGGCCAGCTTGACCGTTAATGCGCCCCCGCTGCGGCCGCTCTGCTCGATGCGGTAGGTGCGCCACGCACCTTCTCGCCCAATCTGCAGATTGCGGTGTTCCAGCAGGCGTTCAGGAGGATCCGTATGTGACCGAAGCTTGACCCAACCTCGGACGCCGAATGGGGCGCCCACAAAACCCAGTTGGATGAGCGCCGATGATTCGTCGCTCATCGTGCCCTCTTAGCCTTTACGCGGCCTGCTTACGGAAACTGGTGAGAAGAAACTTGACTCGATCGGACATGTGAGCGCCCTTGCTCAGCCAGTGCTCGATCCGGGCAACGTCCATGCGCAATTTGACTTCGCCGCCGCGCGCGATCGGGTTAAAGAGGCCCACGCTTTCGAGGCTGGTGCCGCCCTGACGCTTGCGGCTGTCGGTCACCACAACGTGATAAAAGGGCGTCTTTTTGCCGCCGCGTCGAGTCAAACGGATCGTCACCATCGTAAATTCACCTTAAGGAAGCTAGCCGCTAATTGTAATGACAATCAGGGCTTAAGAGCAACAATCCTTTGTACCGATTGGGGTTCAGCGGCCTGGGCCGCCGGGACCGAACCCGCCGGGGGGCATCCGGCCGGCCATTCCGCGCATCATGTTCTTCAGCATCCCGCCTTTGACCATCTTTTTCATGGTTTTCTGCATTTGGTCAAACTGCTTGAGCAGCCGATTGACCTCCGGCAGCGGTACCCCCGCCCCGGTGGCTATGCGGCGCTTGCGCGAGTTGTCGATCATGTCCGGCCGGCGGCGCTCCCTGGGCGTCATCGAATCGATGATCCCCATTTGACGCTTGAGGGCCTTCGGGTTGACCGCGCCGGCCGCGGCGGCCGCATTGGCCTGCATCTGGGCCGGCAGCTTGTCGAGCAGCGCCGCCATGCCGCCCATGTTCTGCAGCTGACTCAACTGGTCGCGCAAGTCGGTGAGATCGAAGGATTTTCCCTTGGTGATTTTCTTGGCGAGCTTTTCGGCCTTTTCCTGGTCGACCTGGCTCTGTACCTGTTCCACCAGCGACAGCACGTCGCCCATGCCGAGGATGCGCGAGGCAATGCGTTCCGGCTGAAACAGCTCCAGCGCCTCGGACTTCTCGCCCGTGCCGACAAACAGAATCGGCTTGCCGGTCACGTGCCGGACCGACAGCGCAGCGCCGCCGCGCGCATCGCCATCCGCCTTGGTGAGAATGACGCCGGTGAGGGTCAAGGCATCGTTAAATGCCTTGGCCGCGTTGACGGCGTCCTGGCCCGCCATGCTGTCGACCACGAAAAGCCGTTCGTGCGGCTGGATCGCGCGCTCGAGTTCTTGCACTTCGGCCATCATTTCCTGATCGACATGCAGGCGGCCGGCGGTGTCCAGCAGCAGCACGTCGTAGGCCTGCAGCGTCGCCTCGGTCAAGGCGCGCTTGGCGATCGCAACCGGGGCTTCGCTCGCGAGCGCGTTCGCGAAGCCTGCGCCCACCTGCGCCGCCAGGGTCTGCAATTGCAAAATGGCTGCCGGACGATAGACGTCGGTGCTGACCATCAGCACTTTCTTGTTTTGTTTTTCGATCAGCCAGCGCGCGAGTTTACCGGCGCTGGTGGTTTTGCCGGCACCCTGCAATCCCGCCAGCATGACGACGACCGGACGCTGAGCGCGCAGATTGAGGCCGGTGCTCGGCTCGCCCATGAGCCGGGTCAGTTCCTCGTGCACCACCTTGATGAAGGCCTGGCCGGGCGTGAGGCTCTTCGTCACCTCCACGCCGACCGCGCGCGCCTTCACCGCATCGGTGAAACTCTTGACCACGGGCAACGCGACATCGGCATCGAGCAGCGCGAGACGCACTTCGCGCACCGTTTCAGAGATGTTGTCGTCGGTGAGTCGCCCGCGGCCGGACAAGGACTTCAGCGCAGCGCCGAGACTGCTGGTTAATCTGTCAAACATAGTGCGGCTATTATAGTTGTGTCATGATCTGAACGTCACACTTTAGGCCAGCCGTGATTCTCGCCATCATTTTGTTTCTCCTGTACGGCGCAAGCGCCTGGGCGATGTTGCGCACTGTAAAACAGCCGCGGCTGGAATCCGTTGCGTGGATCTTGATTCTGGTTGCCATCATCGGCCACAGCGACGCCATCCTGCTCATGATGCGCCTCAACGGCCGCTTCTCCATCGGCCTGCTCGAAGCAACGTCGCTGCTGGGCTGGACGCTCGCGGTGCTCGCCTGTTTGATTTCGATCGACATGCACAATCGCGTGCTCGGGGCCATCCTTCTGCTAAGCGCCGGGGTCGGCGCGGCGGTCGGCAGGGGCTTTGGGCAGGTCGGCCGCAGCTACACCGAAGCGACCGCCGGCTGGGAACTGACCGCGCACATCTTGCTGTCCATGGCCGCGGCCGCGCTGCTGTTTGCGGCGGCAGTGACGGCGATTTTGCTGGTGTTTCTCGATCGCCGCCTGCGCGCACGGCGCATCGCCGATCTGTCGAGCGGATTGCCGCCGCTCGACGCGCTGGAAAAAATCATGTTCCGGCTGGTCGCGGCCGGCTTTGGTTTTTTGACGCTGGCGCTCATCACCGGCTTCGTGTTCGTCACCAATCTATTCACGCAAAATCTGGTGCAAAAGACCGTGCTGTCGTTGATCGCGTGGCTCGTCTTCGGCGTGCTGCTCATCGGGCGGCTGCGTTTCGGCTGGCGCGGAAGATCCGCTGTGCGCTGGACTTTGAGCGGTTTTGGCATCTTGGCGGTCGCGTATTTCGGCGTTAAGTTCGTCCTCGAATATATGTTCGGGCGGCACTGGGGTTAGCCCTGATCGCATGGAACACCCGCCCCTAGGACTCCTGTTTGCAGCGCTGGCGGGACTACTCATCCTCGCGGCTTTTTTTGCCGGCAGTGAAACCGCATTGATGAGTTTGAACCGCTATCGCTTGCGGCATCGGGCGAGCGAAGGCAGCCGCGCCGCGCGTCTGGCCGAGGCGCTGTTGGCGCGTCCTGACCGGTTGATCGGATTGATTCTCCTGCTGAGCACGCTGGTCAACGTGGCGGCGCCCATGTTGGTGGGCTTCATCGCGCTGAAATTGGGCGGCGAATTCCTGGTGGCGTTCGGCGCGGCGTTGCTGGCATTCGTGCTGTTGATTTTTTGCGAGGTGGCGCCCAAAACTTTCGGGGCCCTGCATCCCGAGAGCCTGGCCTTGCCCGCGGCGTACATTTACACACCGCTGCTGTTCCTGCTCTATCCGTTCGTGTGGTTCACGAACCTGCTCGCCAACGGCGTATTGCGCATGTTCGGTGTCTCGCGGCAGGTGGCCGCGAATTCCTTGAGCAGCGAAGAGCTGCGCACCGTCGTGGCCGAGGCCGGCGCCATGATTCCGCGCCGCCACCAGCAGATGCTCGTCAGCATCCTGGATTTGGAGCACGCCACCGTGGAGGACATCATGGTGCCGCGCAATGAAATCGTTGGCATCGACGTTGAAGATGATTGGGACCGGATACTGGAACAGCTGCGCCAGAGCCAACACACGCGCCTGCCCCTCTATCAAGGCGAGATAGACCGCATCATCGGCCTTCTGCACATGAAGCAGGTCGTGCATGAATTGGCGCGCGGCCACCTGAATGTAGAGACGCTGACAGCGGCGGCCCAAGCACGGGAGCCCTATTTCGTTCCGTCGGGAACAACCCTCAATACGCAACTGCTCAATTTCCAGCGCAACAAACGCCGTATGGCGTTCGTAGTCGATGAGTACGGCGACATTCAGGGTTTGGTGACCATCGAGGACATTCTCGAAGAGATCGTCGGCGAATTCACCACCGATCCGGCCACCATGATGCACAAGGACGTGCACGCCGAATCCGACGGCAGTTTCGTGGCCAATGCATCGGCCACGATCCGCGCGCTGAATCGTTCGATGCGCTGGAACCTCCCCACCGACGGACCGAAGACTTTGAACGGCCTGATCGTCGAGTTTCTCGAGACCATTCCCGAGCCGGGCACGACCTTGAAGCTCGCCGACTACATGCTCGAGGTCCTGCAAACCGGCGACAACGCGATCAAGACCGTGCGCATCCGTCCGCCGGAGCCGACGCCGCCGTAGGAGCCACACAGGCTCCGAGGGACGTCGCTTAGAACGCCTCCAACGCCTGATTCAAGCGCGTCACGCCGCGCACCGTCATGCCCTCCGGCGGGCGCTTCGGAACATTGGCTTCCGGAACCACCGCGAGCTTGAAGCCATGCTTCGCCGCCTCGCGCAGACGCTCTTCGCCAAACGGCACGGGACGAATTTCGCCGGCGAGTCCCAGCTCGCCGAAGGCAATCAAGGAACTCGGCACCGGGGAATTATTCAAGCTGGAACGTGCCGCCATCACGATCGCCAGATCGCCGGCGGTCTCCGCCAGGCGCACTCCGCCCACCACATTGGCGAACACATCCTGTCCGTGCAGCAACAGGCCCCCGTGGCGATGCGCGACGGCGAGCAGCATGGTCAATCGATTGCCGTCGATGCCAACCGCGACACGGCGCGGATTCGCGCCGAGACTGTCGTCGGCCAGCACCTGCACTTCGATCAACAGCGACCGGGTGCCTTCGCGCATCACCGTGATGACGCTGCCCGCGACCGGCTCCGCATGGCGCGACAGGAAAATCGCTGAAGGGTTGGTCACCTCACGCAGGCCCTGCTCTACCATCGCGAACACCCCGATCTCATTGGCGGCGCCGAATCGATTCTTGACCGAGCGCAGTACTCGATAGCGGCTGCCGGTATCGCTCTCGAAATACAGCACCGTGTCGACCATGTGCTCGAGTACGCGCGGGCCGGCGATTTGCCCTTCCTTCGTCACGTGGCCCACCAACAGCACCGCCGTGCCGCTGGCCTTGGCAAAGCGCACCAGTTCGGCGGTGCACTCGCGCAATTGCGACACGGCGCCAGGCGCTGCCTCCACGCGCTCGGAATACATGGTCTGAATGGAATCGACGATGAGCACATGCGCCGTGAGTCCCGCAGCAGCGCCGACGAGGCTCTCGACACAGGTCTCGGCAATGAGCCGGGCTGTCGCCGCTTCCAACCCTAAGCGCCGCGCGCGCAACGCGACTTGCTTCAGCGACTCTTCTCCCGTGGCGTACAGCACCACACCCGATGCGTTCAGTGCGGCCGCCGCCTGCAGCATCAGCGTGGATTTGCCGATTCCAGGGTCGCCGCCGATCAAGGTCACGGAGCCCGGCACGAGTCCGCCGCCCAACACGCGGTCGAGTTCCGCGGAGCCCGTGAACAGCCTGGCCGTTTCAGCCGCTGCCTCAACCGCCAACGAGGCGGAGACGTCGGTCCGCGCAGGTGTAGCCGCACTCGCCTTGCGGGGATTAGCCGCTTGGAGTTCTGCGACGAGGGTGTTCCATTCGCCGCAGGTGGCGCACTGCCCCTGCCATTTCGGCGCGGCAGCCCCGCAACTCTGACACACGAAAACCTCTTTCGACTTCGCCATGGGCTTCCTTCGCACGGATATGTGAATTTAGGATTGCAGGTATTGTCGCCCGATCACCTATACTGCCGGGCTTATTGACTCGGATTATGTCTATTGCATGCGGAAATTTGGACTGATCGCAGCGATTGTGGGCTTTGGGATCCTTGCAGCCGGCCTGTTGCTCCGATTGCTTGCCAGCGGTCCCGTTCTGACGTGGCTGTGGATGCCCGGTGCCGGGCTATTGGCCGCCGGTAGCGCGCTGTTTCTCTGGTCTCGCATGGGCAAGAGCGCCCCCGCGGTGCCAATGCCCAGCCCCAAGACTGCGGTCGGCAGCGATACCGCACGTTTGCTCGACAACTTCGAACAGAGATTTGCCGAACTCAAGGGCCGCAAACCCAATGCGACCGTTCTAGGCGATCTGTACACCCTGGGGAGCCAATTGGAGCAGCGAGGCCGCACAACACAGGCTACGGCGGTCTACCGGCATCTGGCGCGCTTCGACAACACCTACAGGGACGTGGCCACGCGCTTGAAGCGTCTGATGGACAGCGACCGCGCCAAAGCCAAGTCCGCGACTGCCAAGGCGGATGCGCCGGCCGCGATGAACGCGACAACGCCGAATCTGCGTGCCGCACCGACGGAGCGCCCGGCCTCTGCGGCCGTTGCCGCCGCGGTTCCCGATAACGAGAAGCTCGGCCGCTACCAGCTGGAGCGTGAAATCGGCCGCGGCGCCATGGGTGTCGTCTATCTTGGGCGCGACACCGCCATCAATCGCATGGTCGCAATCAAAGCCATTCCCCTCGCCGCGGAGTTCAGCGACGCCGAATTGGTCGAGGCGCGCTCGCGCTTTTTTCGGGAAGCGGAAACCGCAGGCCGGCTCAATCATCCGAACATCGTCACCATCTACGATGTCGGCGAGGAACGCGGCCTGGCGTACATCGCGATGGAATACCTGAAAGGCCGGCACTTGAGCGACTACGCAAAATCCAATAATTTGTTGGAGGCGCGCAAGGTACTGGAAGTCATCGCGCGTACTGCCGAAGCCCTGGGATTTGCGCACAAACAGCAGGTGGTACACCGCGACATCAAACCCGCAAACCTCATGTACGACCCGAGTACCGACGTGTTGAAGATCACGGATTTTGGGATCGCGCGCCTGAGCGGCGCGGGCAGCACCAGAACGGGAATTGTTCTCGGAACGCCATCGTTTATGTCACCCGAACAGCTCGAAGGACGAACTGTGACAGGTCACTCGGACTTGTTTTCCCTGGGTGTTAGCCTATTTCAATTGTTAACCGGCCAGCTTCCGTTCACCGCTGATTCGATGACCGGCCTGATGCAGCAGATCGCCGAAGCGCCCCATCCGCCGCTGCGAGCATTCCGACCGGACCTGCCCGCCTGCGTCGAGAGCATAATTGACCGGGCACTGGCCAAGAATCCTGAAGCACGGTACGACTCAGGCGCCCAAATGGCAGCCGCATTGGATGACTGTCGGGCACGGATTGCCAGCGGAACGCCATGAAGAGACCTAATTGCATGATACGAAAAGCGACAATGAGCACATGAGTTTGAAGGGGAAAATCGCCAGCGTTGCGTTGACGGACACGGGCAAGGTCCGCGAGCACAACGAGGACATGATCGGCAGCGAGGCCGATATCGGCCTATTCGTGCTCGCCGACGGCATGGGCGGCTACAACGCCGGCGAGGTCGCGAGCGGCATTGCCGTGAAAACCATCATCAACCTGGTCCGGGACGCATTCGTGCGCGAAGACCTGAGTGTGAAGGACCCCGAATCCGGCCTCACGAGGCCCAGCATCATCCTACGTGACGCAATTCACAGAGCGAATAAGATCATCTACCACACCTCGAAGACCCAGCCGCAGTGTGAGGGCATGGGTACGACGGTGGTGGCCTGTCTCTTCCACGACAACAAGGTCTCCATCGCCCACGTGGGCGATTCACGGGCATACCGCCTGCGGGACAACCGCTTTGAGCAGATGACCCTGGATCACTCCCTGTTGCAGGAGCTGGTCGATCGCGGTTTCTACTCCCAGCAGGAAGCACAGCGGGCCACGAACAAGAATTATGTTACACGGGCCCTCGGGGTGGAGCAGAATGTGGAGGTCGAAATCCACGAGCAGCCTGCGCAGAAAAGTGACTACTACGTACTGTGTTCGGATGGCCTTTCTGACATGATCGAGGACGAGGACATTCACTTAACAATCAGCACCTTTAGTGCTAATCTTGATACGGTTGCTAAGCAGTTGATTCAGCTGTCAAACGACAACGGCGGCCGGGATAATGTCTCTGTGATTATGGCGCACGTCGAGGAGCCGTTCCCGGCACACCGGCGTATATTTGACAAAATCTTGGGATGGTTCGGCTAGCGAATGGGAGTCTGAATGGCACGCCTGATGCTCAGCTTGGATGGCAACGTCCTCGCGGAATACAACATGAACAAAGAGCGCTACACCATTGGGCGCCTTCCGGATAATGATATTCGTATCGACAATCCGGCCGTGAGCGGTCACCACTCGCTCATCATCAACATCCTGAACGACTCCTTTTTGGAGGACCTGAACAGCACCAATGGCACCTACGTCAACGGCAAGCTGATCAAGAAACATGCGATGCAGCATGGGGATGTCATTACCGTCGGTCATCACCAGTTGCGCTTCGTCGACAGCCAGGACAACGATGTCGAGCAGGACGAGTTCGAAAAGACCATGGTCATTACGCCCAGCTCGCAGGGCGAGGACCGCATCCGCAAGGTCACTGCGGCGGTCGATCAGGCGGCCAAGGCGGTTGCCTCCAAGCGGCCCAGCGTGCCGGACAATGCGACGGCACTGCCCAAGGCGAAACTGCAGGTGTTGAGCGGCGCCTTCGCGGGCCGGGAACTCGAACTGACCAAGGCACTCACCACGCTCGGCCGTCCGGGTGTCCAGGTGGCGGCGATCACGCGGCGCTCCGAAGGGTATTTCATCGTGCACGTCGACAGCGGCAAAGAGAACGATTATCCGCAGGTCAACGGTGTGCCGATCGGACCGCAGGCTCGTCGCCTCAATGACAACGACGTTGTACAGCTGGCCGGCGTGAAGATGGGGTTCTTCGAGAGCTAAGGGTCATTGAATCCTATGGAACGAGCCCAATTTGCTTGTAGGCCTCGGCAACATTTGGCCCGATTTTGATGGCTTCGGCCATGTCCCCTTCACCGGCGGCACCTTGGCCCTTCTTCAACTTCGCCAGGCCGCGGCCATAGAGAGTCCAGGCCCTGTTCGGCTCGATCTTTAGCGAAGCGTCGTAATCGCTGATTGCCTTGTTATAGTCCCCGAGCCGCAACCGTACCAGGGCTCGGTTGTCGAGCATGGCCGCAATATTCTTGCCCTCGCTGTGGCTCACGGCATCGTTGCAATCTTTGAGCGCGGCGGACAGATCCTGGCCGAGCATGGCTCGCGCCCTGCAGCGGCCGCCAATTGCGTAGAACTTTCGCGCGTCCTCGCCATGCGAGGCGATCCAAAGATCGAATTGCGTGATCGCGGATGCCAGCACGTCGGCACGCTCATAGGCAAAACCCATTTCGTAACGAACGTCGTCTTGCTTGGCGGCAACTCTATCAATGGCCTCGAGGTCGGCACGGGCATCGGGCACATTTCTCGCATTGAGGCGCAATTCTGCGCGGCTTATTAGAGCGCGCACGAAATCCGGCTTCAGTTCAATCGCGCGGTCAAAATCCGCCATTGCCTTCGGCTGTTCCTTGTTGGTCCAGAGCACCCGCCCGCGCTCATAGTAATAATCAGGATTGTTCGGCTCGAGCGCGATGGCGCGTGTAAGGTCCGCGGAAGCACTGTCATAATCGTGGCGGCCGGCCGATGCCGTGCCTCGACGCGCCAGTGCAGCGGCGTCTTCCGAACCCTTGGTTTCGTTCTCTGAGGGCTTGCCCTCCACTGCCGCTGTGTCAGCCGGCGTGCCTGCGGAATCCTCAGGTGAAGTTTCGGACGAAGCCAAGGCAGCGGTCTTTGCATCGATTTTTCTGAGGTCAAACACCGGACCGCCGTTGTAGGTGAAGTACAGCCTATCCTGGCTATTCGCGATGAAAACGCGATGCGACAGAAAGAAGTCTCCGCCGATAATCATGTCCGCGATTCCAATGTTGATGTCGGCAATTCGCAGGCGGGCATTCTTGATTTCCTCGCCATCGGCAAATTTGAAGCTGGAGAAAGGTGCGATGTACGACTTGACCACGCCTCGGCCGATGCCCGTTGTAAATCCGCCATCAACAACGCCGGCGGAATCCACCTTGACGCCGGCGCGCTCTGCTTCTTTGGTCGATAGCACTGAGGCAAACGCTCCGGTGTCGAATAGCACGCGTATTTTTTGGCCGTTGATATAGGCATGTCCGATGGCATGCGGAGTTCGCGGCGTGACGTTGTCGATGTTGGTCACGGTGTATGGCTGATGGCCTTCGAGCGCCCAGTAGGCCAGGAATTGTTTGCTGCAACCCGTGTCCTTAAATATGCGAATCATGCCTTTGGCGAGGTCATACTCAACGTTCCAGTTGACCAGGAAGTTTTGTCCTAAAAGTCCAATGGTGCCGTTGCCGGCCTGGCTCCCGCCCACTAGAAATTCCACATGGGGAATATCGACATGGGCAAGCGTGAAGACCTTGGCCGTAGCAAGAGACGGGTTGGACGTACCGCCGATACCCCGAACGTACAAACCATAAGGAGCGGGCCCGATCTTGAGCTTGAACTCGTCTGCCGCCGCAGAACTGATCATGCTGAAAAAAGCTCCGCTGTCGACCACCAAGCGCGCATCTTGGTTGTTGATTTTTGCGGAGATCACGGGATGAGTGCCCGATATGGTTACCGGGAGGTCGAACGCGGCCCGCTTACAGTCTGCATGCGACAACAATGGAAGCAACAGTGCGCTGAGCGACACGCACGGCGATGCGGACATCCTTGTAAGCGGCTTCACACCCGCAATTGTGGCTCGATCGGCCAAAGCGGGTCAAACCCGCCGATCGACTTTCCGCAACGGCTCTAGGGTATCCTTTGATCGCATGAATTCGACTTCGACGGGTGCGCAACGGCTCATAGTTGCGGGATGGATCCTCTGCGCCCTCGCGGCACTCCCATTCGCCGTGCATATCAATGATCAGCTCGACGCCGCAGCGCGGCTCGAGGACAGCGAATCGGCGAGGGTCGAGGTGGCGCTGCAGAAGCGATTCCAGTCGCCCTTCACCAAAATCGCTTTGCTGAGGGTTGCGGCAGCACCAGCGCCGCAAACGGACGCTGGTGAGGCGCTGCTCAAGCACGTTACCGACGCGATTGAGCATACCCCCGAGGTGCAAGGAACCATCTCCTATCTTGACCGTCAAGAAACGCTGTTCATCGGTGAGGACGGCAGTCCCATCATCATCGTCGGATTGCAGGCTGCGAAGGGCGCCGAGGAAGCCGTGATGGCCAAACTCGCCAGGATCACCGGCGCGCTGCACACCGAGCTTGTCGAGCAATACCCGCATCTTAGCTTTGGTTGGACCGGCGAGGCGGTGGTCAATGCCGACATGCGCCGTGTGAGCGCCCGTGAGACTCGTGCCGCGGAACTCCGGGTGTTGCCGCTCACGCTGCTGCTGCTGTTCGTCGCATTTGGCAGCCTGGTCTGCGCCGTTCTTCCGATACTGTGCGGCGGCCTGACCATCGTGGTCGCACTCGGTGCGCTCGCGGCCGTGAACCGGATCTGGCCGACATCCATCATCGTCGTCAGCATCATGACCATGGTCGGACTGGGATTGAGCATCGACTATGCGCTGCTGATCGTTAGCCGCTACCGCGACGGACTCAACCAGGGATTGTCGCGGCTCGAAGCGGTGAGCCAAGCCGCTGAGTTCGGCGGCCGCACCGTTGTGGTTTCCGGCATGGCGGTCGCCATCGGTTTCGCCGCGATGTTGTTTGTACCCGTGAGCGAGATCCGCTCAATCGGTGTGGGGGGCCTGTTGGTCACGAGCGTTGCGGTGTTGGTCGCGAGGTCCCTGCTGCCGGTGATGCTGGCGTGGGTGGGCCCGTGGATCGACGCAGGCAAACTGGGCCTGCGGCGGAGAGCTGCCGGCGGGCGCCGCTGGCGGGAATGGGTTCACTGGGTCAAGCGCCATCCGTTCGGAGTACTCATAGCGGCGAGCGTGCCCTTGCTCATACTCGCGGCACAGGCCTCGCACCTGCGCATCGATCTGCCGCGCGGCCGATGGCTGCCCGAGAGTGCTGATTCGGTCCGGGTACTGCACGAAATAGACGCGGTCGCGCGCGGCAACTTTGGTCAAATCATTCAGGTGGTGCTCAATTTCCCGCCGGGAACCGTGATCCAAGATGAGGCAGGCTGGCGGGCCGAATCCCGGCTCGCCCGATATTTTGCACGCGACGCGCGAGTACAGCATGTATGGGCGGCCACCACCTTGAGCACCGTGCCGCTCGCGGGTCCGGAAACATTGAAACGTCTTTCCGAGTCGGTGCGCCGCAGTTTTGTGAGCGCCGATGGCAGGTCAGTCGTTCTAGAGGTGTTGCCGCGAAAGAACATCGCGGCGGCCGACGCCGCGCTCATGGTGCGCGACATCCGCGCGGCGAATCCCGAGGCGCTCACCGGGGTCGCAGGTGCACGCCTCGAGGTGGGCGGCGTGCCCGCTTTCAACGTCGATTACGAGGACACGATCAAAAACAGCCTGGGCAAACTCGTGTTGAGCGTTTGCGGCGCCACGCTCATCGTCCTATCGCTGGTATTTCGCAGCGTTCTGATTCCCATCAAGGCGGTGGCGCTCAATCTCTTGACGGTCGCTGCGGCATTCGGCGCCGTGGCCAGTGTGTTTCAGCACGCGCTCGGCGCACGGCTGATGGGGCTCCCGCGCCCCATCGATGGCGGATTTCCCATATTGCCGGTGCTGGTCTTTTGCATCGTATTTGGCCTGAGCATGGACTACGAGGTCTTCATCGTGGCGCGAATCGCGGACGGCCGACGCGCAGGGCTCTCCGATGAGGAAGCGCTGGTGGAGGGACTGGCAAGCACGGCTCGCGTCGTCACTTTTGCCGCTTGCATCATGGTTTTGATCTTTGGCGGCTTCGCCTTCGGCGATTTTGTGCTCATCAAGATTCTGGGCTTTGCTCTGGGTGTGGCCGTGCTCCTGGATGCCACGGTGATTCGCTTGGCGCTTGGCCCCGCGCTCATCCGGCTCGCGGGCCGCTGGAACTGGTGGCCGGGCCGCTGATCCTCAAAAGCGGCAAGAAACGTCAATCAACCGCGCGTGATTTGCGTGACTCTTTGACTGACCCCACAGACCAGCGTGTAGGGTACCGTTTCGGCCCAAAGCGCAATTTCTTCCACGGGCAATCCTTCGCCCCACAGCACGACGGTATCGCCGATCTGCGCAGCACGTTTTAGATCCGTGACATCGATGGCCAGCATGTCCATCGACACGCGTCCTGCCAGGGCGGCCATTTCGTTATTTACCAGCACCGGCGTCCCGGAAGCGGCGCTGCGGGGGTAACCATCTCCGTAACCCACAGAGGCAATCGCCAGCCGCGTGGGGCGTGTTGCGGTCCAGTCGCCACCGTAGCCGACCTGTTCTCCCTCCGCGAGATCCTTGAGCGCAATCACGCGCGATTGCAGGGTCATGACAGGCCGCAAGCCATGGTCCGCGGCCTTTGTTCCCCTGAACGGCGAGACGCCATACAGCATCAATCCGGGCCGCACCCAGTCACCATGCGAGTCGGGAAAACCGATCAGTGCCGCCGAACTCGCCATGCTGCGCTCGCCGGCCAGCGAGCGTGTGGCCGCGGCGAATACCATCAATTGCTCCGCCGTCGTGGGCAATTCCGGCAAATCGGCAGAAGACAGGTGCGTGAACAGATTCACAGGACCGCGCAGAACCGGCAAGGCGCTCAAGGCAGCGTGCGCCGCGTGAAAGTCGCCGCCCTTGAACCCCAGGCGATTCATGCCGCTGTCCTGCTTGAGCCACACCTTGAAGCGCGCTGTGGACGGTGCGACGCGCAGCAGTTCGACCTGTTCCGCGGTGTGCACAATGAGTTCAAATCCGGCTGCGGCGGCGGCATCCAGTTCCTCGCGATCGAAGACGCCTTCCAGCAGGACGATGGGTATCTTGATGCCGGCCTCACGAAGTGCCAGCCCCTCGCTCAATCGCGCAACAGCCAGGGCGTCCGCCGATTCCAGGGCGCGCGCGGCTGCGAGGAGACCATGCCCGTAGGCATTGGCTTTGATGACTGCCATGGCGCGAGACTTTGGCGCGAGGCGTCGAGCGACTTCAAAATTGTGCTTGAGCGCGCCGAGGTCGATCGTCACGCTCGCCATGGGTGTCACGGCAGCTTCACCACGACATCACCGGAATACGCCGTCGGCGTAAGACTCAGGCGCGTAGTTTTCGAACTTGGTGTACTGACCGAGGAATGTCAGCTGCACATCACCCGTCGGGCCGTTGCGCTGTTTCGCGATGATGATGTCCGCGATGCCCTTGCGGGTGGTGTTCGGCTCGTAGACCTCTTCGCGATAAATCAACAAGATTAGGTCTGCGTCCTGTTCGAGCGCTCCACTCTCGCGAAGATCCGACATCACTGGCTTTTTTTCGGTGCGCTGTTCAACGCCTCGATTCAGCTGCGACAGCGCGATCACGGGTACTTTCAATTCCTTGGCGAGCGCCTTGAGTGAGCGCGAGATTTCCGATATTTCCGTCGCGCGATTTTCCTTCGTGCCGGCAACCTGCATCAGCTGCAGGTAATCCACCACGATGAGATCGAGTCCGCGTTCGCGCTTCAATCGGCGCGCGCGGGCGCGGATTTCGGTGGGACTGAGCCCAGGTGTTTCGTCGACGAAAATCTTCGCGTTGCCCAACTGCGTCATTGCGGAGTCGATGCGCGGCCAATCCTGCTCTTCCAACCTGCCCGACCGCAGCGCAGTTTGGTTGATGCGTCCGAGCGACGAGATCATGCGCAGCGTCAGTGCTTCTGCCCCCATTTCCATGCTGAAGATCGCGCACGATTTGTTCGACCCCAAGGCGGCGTTTTCGGCGATGTTTACTGCGAGCGTGGTTTTGCCCATCGAGGGGCGGCCGGCAATGATGATCAGGTCTCCGGGCTGCAACCCAGAAGTCATTTCGTCGAGCTTTTTAAATCCCGTCGAGATACCCGTCATCGATCCGTCGGAGTGATACAGCTCGTCGATGCGATTGACCACGTCCGGCAGAATGCTCTTGACGGTTCGAAACCCCACCTTGCCGCGCGAGCCACGCTCCGCGATTTCGAACACCGCGCGCTCGGCCTCATCGACCACTTCGCGCGCTTCGCGGCCCTCCGGTTCCAGGGCCGAGTTGACGATGAGATTGCCCGCGGTGATCAGCTGCCGCAGTACGGAACGCTCGCGCACGATGTCCGCATAAGCCCGAATGTTCGCGGTGGTGGGCGTATCGCGCGCCAGGGATCCCAAGTAGGACAGTCCGCCGACCTGGTCCAGCAAGTTCAGGCTTTCCAAGTGGCCCGACAGGGTCACCGCATCGCAGGGCTGGCTGCGTTCAATGAGTACGGCGACCGCTTCAAAGATCAACCGATGGTCGTTGCGGTAAAAGTCTTCCGCGGTGACGCGATCCGCGATTTGATCCCAGGCGGCGGCATCCAGCATCAATCCGCCCAAGACCGATTGTTCGGCCTCGATCGAATGCGGCGGCAGCCGCAGGCCGTCGCCGGCACCCAAAGTTCGATTTATGACCCGAGCGGACATGCGCTACCCTAACGGGACGCGATGCCGGAAGCTACTCTTCGGCGATGATTGTGACCGATAGGGTCACATCAACGTCCGTGTGCAAGTGCAACTGCACCTGATGGTCGCCCGTCGAGCGAATTGGTCCCGTGGGCATGCGTACTTCACTGCGGCTGATGGGTTGGCCGGCCTTGACCGCCGCCTCGGCAATGTCCGAGGTACCGATCGAGCCGAACAGCTTGCCCTCGGCGCCCGCCTTGGCCTTGAGTTCCAGCTTGAAGTTTTCGAACTTCAATGCGCGCGCCTGCGCCGCAGCCAGTTCTTCGCCGGCCTTGGCTTCGAGCTCATGGCGCTGCGCCTCGAACTTGGCGATATTCGCCGCCGTCGCCATGGTGGCGCGGCCCGTGGGAACCAGGAAATTTCGCGCGTAGCCCGATTTGACCTTGACGCGATCGCCGATCTGACCGAGGTTCGCGACCTTCTGCAACAATATGATGTCCATGTGCCTTCGCTTACTTTAGTGCTGATCTGTGTAGGGCAGCAACGCAAGGAAGCGTGCGCGACGGATCGCGAGCTGCAGCTGGCGCTGATAGTGCGCGCGTGTGCCCGTGATGCGGCTCGGCACAATCTTGCCGGTTTCAGTGATGTAGCTCTTGAGCGTGGCGAGATCCTTGTAGTCGATCTGCTTGACGTCATCTGCGGTGAATCGGCAGAACTTTTTGCGACGGAAAAAACGTGCCATGTTTGCTCTCCTTTACCGCATGCCCATGGGCATGTCGTCGTCCTCGCCTTCATCGCCGAAGTCATCGTGACGGCGGGCATTCTCATCCGGAGCGCGCGCCATGGGCGACGCCTCGGTGACCGCCTCGTCCATCTTGACCACCAGGCTGCGCAGCACGGCATCGCTGAACCGGAACGAACCGGTCAGTTCCGCCAGCGTCTTCTGGTCGCACTCGATGTTCAACAGGATGTAGTGCGCTTTGTGCACTTTGGAAATGGGGAAGGTCAGCTGGCGCCGGCCCCAATCTTCAAATCGATGCACAGCACCGCCACCGGCACTGATCATGCCTCGATAGCGATCGACCATGGCGGGGACCTGCTCGCTCTGGTCGGGATGGACCAGAAGCACAATTTCATAATGTCGCATTGTATTCCTTAAGGATTTAGCCTCCCGTTGCGAGCGGTGAGGCAAGGATCAAGACCGGTTGCCCGGCAAAAAAGAGCGCGAAGGATACGTTTAAAGGCAGTTTCGGTCAACCAGCCCGTTGGCGCAACACCTCAAATAGCGCGATTCCTGCAGCCACGGAGACATTGAGCGACTGCATGTGGCCCGCCATGGGAATGCGCACCAAAAAGTCGCATTTATCCCGGGTGAGGCGCCGCATGCCGCTGCCTTCCGCCCCCAAAACCAGGGCTACCGGCCGCTTGAAATCGACCGAATAGAGCGGTCTTTCGGCCTCCCCGTCGGTTCCCACGATCCAAATACCGCGTTCCTTGAGCAAATCCAGGGTCCGCGCCAGGTTGGTCACACTGGCCACCGGGAGGAATTCGGCTGCCCCCGCCGCCACCTTGCGCGCCACGCTGTCGAGGGTTGCGGCGCGGTCCTTGGGGATCACCACCGCATGCGCACCCGCTGCCTCCGCGGTTCGAAGGCAGGCACCCAGGTTGTGGGGGTCGGTGATTCCATCGAGAACCAACAGCAGTGCCTCCCCGGGGAGCTGATCGAGCGAATCGATCAGGTCATGCTCGTCCCAGCCCTTGGAAGGCCGCATTGCCGCCACCGCGCCCTGGTGCACCACGTCGCCGACGAGTTTCGTCAGCGCATCGGCAGCGACGGCGTGCACATGCACCCCCGCTCGCTCGGCCTGCGCCTTGAGCTCACCCATGCGTGCATGAGCATCGCGGGATTGTGCGATCCAGAGTTCCAGCACCCTTTCCGGCGCCCGCTCCAGCGCCGCGCCGACCGCATGCAATCCATAAACGAAGTTGCGCTTCGAATCAGCCACGTCCGCCGCGTCCGCCGCGTTTGCCACCCGTCCTCGCGCCACGACTCGGACCGGCGCTGCGTCGGGTGTGCTGAGGCGTTCGCCCCTGTCTCGGTGCGCGCACCGTACCGCGGCTTGCCGCGCCGTCCGCATCGATCAGCTCGAAGTCGATTTGCCGCTGCGTGAGATCGACCCGCGTCAATCGCACCTTGACGGTGTCTCCCAGCTGCCAGCGCCGTCCGGTGCGTTGCCCCACGAGGCCCATGCCGCCATTCTCGAGCTCCCAGTAGTCTCCTGGGATCTGAGAAATATGCACCAGACCATCGATGGGCATTTCCTTCAGCTGCACGAACAAGCCGAATTCAAGCGCGCTCGAAATCGTCGCATCGAAGGTCTCGCCGATGCGCGGCTGCATGTACAGGCACTTGAGGTAGCCCATCACATCGCGCGAGGCATCGTCGGCGCGTCGCTCGCGCTGCGAACTTTCCGCTCCCAAGACCTGCAACTCGGCCGCCGTGTAACGGTGTCCCGAAGCGGACTGCGGCACCATCGCTGCTTTAATCGCCCGGTGAACCAACAGATCCGGATAGCGGCGAATGGGCGATGTGAAGTGCGCGTATTCCTCGAGCGCGAGCCCGAAGTGGCCGATGTTCGTTTGCTGATAGACCGCTTGAGCCAGCGAGCGGATCACCAACCCTTCGAGAAGCAGTCCGTCGGGCCGCGAGGTCAGGCGCTCCACCAGCTGACGAAATTCGCGCGGCGTCGGCTTCTCTGAGAACTGCGCATTCACCTGCAGCGCGGTCAACACCTTCTGCAGTTCCGTGACCCGCTTGTCCTCGGGCTGGCCATGAACTCGGTACAGTCCCTTGGACTGCGAGGAACGCAGGGCCACTGCGGCTTTCACGTTGGCCGCGATCATGCACTCCTCGATCAAGCGGTGCGCATCGTTGCGCATGACCGCATAAAATCCCTCGATCGTGCCCTGCTCACCGATACGCGCTTTGACCTCGCCGCCGCGGAAATCCAGGGCCCCGCGCGCATCGCGCGCGGTCTTCAGGGCCTCATAGACGGCGTACAAGGTCTGCAGCGACGTGCCCACAGCCGGCGCCACATCGCCCGCGTGCTTTTGCGGGTTTTGCAAATAGCTCCACGCCTGATCATAGGTGAGGCGCGCGTGGGAAATAATCACGGCCTCGTAAAACCGGGACTTGCTCAGCTTGCCGGCCTTGCTCACGTGCATGTCGCAGACGAAGGCCAGGCGTTCGACGCGAGGCATCAGCGAACAGAGGTGATTCGACAGATTTTCCGGAAGCATGGGGATGACGCGGTCGGGAAAATACACCGACGTGGCGCGCGCCCGGGCTTCGAGATCCAATGGCGTGCCGTAACGCACGTAATTGCTGACATCCGCGATGGCCACCACCAGGCGCCAACCGCCGCCGCGTTGCGGCTCGGCGAACACCGCATCGTCAAAATCTCTGGCGTCCGCACCGTCAATGGTGACCAGGGGCAGCGCCCGCAAGTCCTCACGGCCGCGAATATCCTCTGCCGAGACATTCGGCAGGAACCGATCCGCCTCGGCCAATACTTCGTGCGGAAATTCCTGCGGCAGGTCATGGCGGAGAATCGCAAATCGAGCGGCCAGGTCTGAGGGCCGCAAATTCTTCAACACTTCGACGACGCGGCCGTGCGCCGGGGACTCGCCCTGCGGGCGCTTGGTCACCTCGACAATGACCTCATCGCCTTCTTGCGCGCCGTGCCGGTCGCGCATGGCAACTTCGACCGTGTACCAATGGCCCGGGTCTTCCGGCGCAACATGGCCGCGGACTTCGCCTGCATGCCATACGCCGCCGATGAGTTTCGGCGCATCGCCGGTACGCTGAATCAGTCGGGCGATGCGGCGGCCGCGTTCGTTCATGCCCACCGCTAGTACTTCGACCCGGTCGTTATGCATCAGCGTCGCGGTATCGGCCCGCGCCAGTACCAGGGGCGCCGAACCGTCATCCGGCATCACCAGCACATCGCCATTCGCGCGGCCACGAACGCGCCCGACCACGCGTTCCCCCTCGCCCGCGGTCGCAAAACCGCTGGGTCCTTCGATTGCCTGGCCATCCCGCACCATTGCCGCCAAGCGTTTGGCCAGCGCCGCACGTTGCGTGTCCGTATTGAGTCCCAAGCGCTTGGCCAGCCGCGCAGCGGTCAACGGTTCCGGCGCCTCGCGCAGGTGTTTCAGCAGCAATTCGCGGCTCGCGATCGGATCCGCGTAGCGCGACTTTTCGAGTTCTAGATTTGGGTCCTCGCCGCGCCAGACGGCGGGGGATTTGGAGGCGCGGGTGGGTTTGGGCCCTCGGGAGCCGGTCGATCCACGTCTTGTCATATCATGGCAGGTTATCAGCTTTGCGCCCCGCCGGGCCGCAATTGGGCCTCCTTAGGCCCCTAAGTCGCTAGATTGACAAGCCCCAACCCAGTGCGTACATTCCTGCGCCTCGCGTGAGGGACCCATCTTGCCCAGGTGGCGGAACTGGTAGACGCGCTGGTTTCAGGTACCAGTGGAGCAATTCGTGGAGGTTCGAGTCCTCTCCTGGGCACCATAATCGGCTACCCGCCGAGGGCCGACAGCACCGCTGCGTGGCTGCCCTGCGCTCGCTTCCAGCCAAAGGTATCTCGGTTCAGGCCTTGCGTCCCAACGAATTCCCGGCTGCAGCCTGAAACTTTCGAATGCCGCGCAGCGCCAACACCATTGAGGCGATCAGGGCCACGTAACCGCCCACACCCACCGACACATGTCTCGCGACCAGTCCGCTGCCTTGATGCACCAGACCGTTGGCGAACCGAATCAAACTGCTCCCGGCGCGGCCGGCGTCAGTCGGTGTGGCAAAGAGCTCGCTCGATGTCCTCGAATACAAGAGCACACCGCATATCATTATGAGCACCAGCGGCGCCAAATAGCCGAGCCAGTTCTCTCGCCCACGCCGCAGGTGAGGGAGCAGCGGCGCCAGCAAACACAGCGCGCACACCCCGCTGAATATGAATCTGCGCGCGAAGCCTTGAACGCCAAAAAATAGCCGGGTCGGATCGGCAATCACCGACGATATGTCGAAAAAGCGCACGCCATGCTGCAGTGAGCCCAAGGTGACGAGCAGCGTATCGACCAAAAACCACCCGAAGAATATGCAAAGAAGTGCAAACTTGCTCACCGTATCGAGTTCTGCGGCAGTGCGGATGACTCTCGCGATCAGTGAAAGGCTCTGCGCCGGCTGCGATTGACTCGGTGTCTCCATCGTGACGCCAGCGTAGCGCCATGACGATGCTTTGGCAGCATAATTTTCACGTGCTAAGCTCGGGCCAAAGAATAAGCGAGTAACACTTGCAGAAAAACCTTCCCTTGGTCCGCACTCGTGTTGTGGCGATCTCTGTGCTCATCGGCGTGTATTTCGCGGGATGCAGTACGGTCGACCAGAAGTATGGCGACGAAGCCTGGTACCAGAAAGGCAAGCAGGCCTCTGCCAAGGCCGTCGAGGTCACGACCACCACGGCGACCAAGGCAGCGACAGTGACCTCCACCACGGCCTCGAAGGCCTACACCCGCATGCAGCAATATCTCGCCGAGAAGGATGTCTTGAAGACATTTTACGATGCCGGTGAACATAGCGAGACCGCGGTATTGAGCGTGCTGCATAAGTCCGGAATTGCCAAGCAAGTGTCGCCGCCGCTTCCCGGCGGCGCTGCGCGCGCGCCGAAGCATGCGGCACCCGCTCCCCTCACCACTGTGCCTGAGCAATACGCCGGCTCCATGCGCTGGCCGTTGGATGCCTACATCGTCAGTTCAGAATATGGTGAACGCTGGGGCAAGGTGCACAAGGGCATGGATATGGCGGCGCATGCAGGCGAGCCGGTCTATGCCATTGCCGATGGCGAGGTCATCTATGCCGGCGACGGACTGCGCGGCTATGGAAATGTCGTGATCCTGCGGCACGATCGTAAGACAAGTTCGCTGTACGCTCACAATAGCGAGCTTAAGGTCAAACAAGGCGATCAGGTGACCAAGGGAACCTTGGTGGCTTTGTTGGGCAACACTGGCCATTCCACGGGCCCGCATGTGCATTTCGAGATTCGTGACGGCGACCTTGCAGTCAACCCGCGCAACATTTTACCCAAATCGAAGCTTGGGATGCTGAACGAGACTCACTAGGTGCCTGCGCAGATCCTCCGAGGCACCCAGCAGGTCTGGGCACACCGTCTGTCGGAGCAATCTGACGCGCGCTTGCGCCACTTTCCGGTCCCGGGAACCTTGCAAGACAATTACAAAGTAGCCGGATGATGGAAGCGGACACAAATCGCCCGGGGCCTGTGTGGCAATTTTATATGAGCGAAGGAATCGCATTACGCGCGCTCGCGTCAGTTGCCAAAACCGAAGAGGTTCGAGATCAGCTGATGCGGATCGCCGGGATGTACGATCAGCTGGCGAATTATCTCAAGGGCTCCGATACGCCGGCGCCGGACGCCCGGCCTTCCTAGACGCCGCTCACTGCCAATCGCCGCTCACTGCCAATCGCCGCTGACGCCAAGCGCGGTTCACTGTCGTGTGACGCGGCGTATCCCCCCGGTGGTCAGGAATTTCTCGTCGGCCACGCGCACCAAGTCGCGTCCTTCGTTCTTCGCCAAGTACAGTGCCGCGTCCGCCCGCGCGATGAGTTCATCGAGCGATCGAACCTGCTTCTCGCGCATTGCAAGACCGGCGCTCAGGCTGACGCGCAGGCCCGCACCCGAGGGGGGCAAATTGATGCCGAATACCAGCGTTCGCAGCCGTTCCAGCGTTGCCATCGCCACATCGGCCGTCGCGTCCGGCATGATCAGCAGGAACTCTTCACCGCCCCAGCGTCCGAGCACGTCGCATTCGCGCACCGACTCGCGCCCCAGGCGCGCGAATTCCCGCAGCACATAGTCGCCGGTCGCGTGGCCGCAGCGGTCATTGATGTATTTGAAATGATCCATGTCGATGATCGCGATGGTCAGCGCCGTCTCTGAGGCGTGCGCCTCGGCAAGCGCGTCCGTCGCAAGCTCCGCGGTGCGCCGCCGATTCGGCAATCCCGTCAAGCCGTCCAGGCTGGCCAGGCGCACCAACTGCTTGCGGAAGCGCAGGTTGGTGACCAGGAAATAAATGAGCAGCGCGATCACCAGTACCGCGGACACCGCGGCGATCGCGTTCCAGCGCAGTTGCTGCGCCTGGCGTTGCGACTGCTCGTGGGAGATGTCCAACTCGCGTTTCAACAGCGCATTGCGCTCAATCTCGCGATCGGTCTCGAATCGAGCGCGCAGCGCGACGGCCTGCTTGGTTTTATCGGCATCGTTGGTCGTGACGTAGCGACGCATGTACTCGGCGAGATCGTTGTAAGCGTCCCGATAATTATGGAGCGCAGCGTTGGTGCGCGCGCGCCATTGATACAGCGAAGCGACGCGATACGGCAGCACATCGGTGCCGCTGTGGTCGAGCACCTCGTTCAAGGTGGCGAGCGCCTTTTCAGGATGGCCCTCGGCGAGGTCGATGCGGGCGAGCAGCGCCTCCGTCTCCTTCACCTCATCCGAGAATCTCGAAGCGATGAAGGTAAACAGTGCGTTCTCGCAGGTCTGGCGCGCCTTGATGAGCTGCCCCAACTCGATGCGCGCTTCACAGACGCGCACGTCAGCGAAGGCGACGCCCTGCGTGTCGTTGAGCATTGCACTCAACTTGCGCGCATCATCGAATTCTTCGATGGCCTGTGCGTATTTTTGCATCAAAATCAGAATGCGGCCGCGCAAGAACCGATCCACGGACAGCGCGAGCGGCGCATGCTGTGCCGTGTCCCAGTCGATCGCTTCCTGGTTCAGGGCAAGCGCCTGAGCGTAGTCGCCCATGCCGCGTAAAACAGTCGCGAGCACGCCTGCCGCGAGCACATGCTGCTCCGCAAAGGCCGGCGTGGTGCTCGAGCGGTAGGCTTGAGTGAGGCTGCCGATTGCCATGTCCTCGCGGTCTTGCCGGTACTGCAGCAGGCCGCGCCCGATGAGCAGGCAAATATCTTCCAGTGAGCCGCGCTTCTGCGCGGCTTGCGCCTCTTCGGTCACCTTGATGGCCGCGGCAATGCCGGCCTGGTCGTATACGTTCTCCGCATACAGCGAGAGCAGCATGATGCGCACGGGGTCAGCGTTGTCGGGGGCAAATTTCAGTCCCTTGAACACCGCGTCGCGGGCCTTTGTTTCCAGCTCGAGGATGCTGTAGGCCTGGGCTTGCACACTGTAGAGGGAGGCGAGGCGCTGCGGATTGGGTACGGGTGTGGCGAGTTCGGTCTTCAAGAGCACGGCCACTTTCTTGAGGGCGGCATTGGCGTCTTGATCCACCAATATTTGCAATGCCCGGATCGCCGGATCCGCATTGGGCAGGCACGCAGCCATCGCCGGCGTCAGCTTAAACGCCGACGACAGCAGCAGCATGGCGACAATAGCCGCGATTCCCACTCGGGAAGCACGCCGGCCCGCACACCTGGATTTACACATGATTGCCAAGAAATTACGGGTTTCCCCGTATTGGTTCGTTACCTGATGTCACGGTTTTCAACATCTGCGGCACCGGGTACGATGTGACGGCTCGTGCGGCGGTCGAGTGTGATCCACTTCGCACCGTCCTGCGAACGGGGTGGGTGACAAGGTCGCTGGAAATGGAGCATATTGAGACTGAGAGCACATATATTTCGCCCCGCAACAAACCAAAAGAAGGAAAGGGCCCCTTATGTCATCCTCGTTTCTTGCTCGTGAAAACACGATTGCCGGTCCCGGCTTCAACCGTTTCATGGTGCCCCCCGCCGCCCTGGCCGTGCATCTCTGCATTGGACAGGCCTACGCTTTTTCGACCTTTAACCTGCCGCTGACCAAGCTGATCGGACTGACTCAGTCGGCGCCCAGTGACTGGAGTTTGAAGGACGTCGGTTGGGTGTTCTCGATCGCAATTGTGTTTCTGGGTGCGTCGGCGGCCCTGTTTGGGCGCTGGGTCGAGCGCGTCGGCCCTCGCAAATCGATGTTCGTCTCCGCGCTGTGCTTCGCCGGCGGGTTCTTGGTCTCGTCGGTCGGAATCCACTTCCACGAATTGTGGATTATTTATTTAGGTTATGGAGTGCTGGGCGGTTGCGGCCTGGGCATCGGTTACATCTCACCGGTATCGACCCTGATCAAGTGGTTTCCAGACCGTCCCGGCATGGCCACGGGCATGGCCATCATGGGATTCGGCGGCGGCGCTCTCATTGCCGCCCCGCTCTCGGTTTTACTGATGAAGCATTTTGCCACCGCGACCTCCAACGGCGTGCTCGAGACCTTCGTCACCATGGGCGTGATCTATTACATGTTCATGATGATCGGCGTGATCACCGTGCGGGTTCCCCCAGACGGTTGGAAGCCGGCGGGCTGGATTCCCTCGGCGCATGCGCAGCGCTTGGTGACCACCGCCAACGTGTCGGTCGATGTCGCGTGGCGCACACCGCAATTCTGGCTGCTGTGGGGTGTGCTTTGCATGAACGTGACCGCGGGCATCGGCGTGCTGGGACAGGCGTCGCCGATGATTCAGGAAATGTTCAGCGGCAAAGTGTCGCCGGCCGCGGCGGCGGGCTTCGTCGGCTTGCTGAGTCTGTTCAATATGATCGGCCGATTTTTCTGGGCCAGCACCTCCGACTTCATTGGCCGACGCAACACCTACATGGTGTTCTTTAGTCTCGGTATCGTGCTGTACGCGCTGGTGCCCTACTTCGGCCATATTGACTCAACGGCGCTGTTCGTGGCCGCGTTCTGCATCATTTTGTCCATGTACGGCGGCGGCTTTGCCACCATCCCGGCCTACCTGCGCGATATTTTCGGCACCTTCCAAGTCGGCGCGATCCACGGACGATTGCTGACGGCGTGGTCCGTAGCCGGCGTGTTGGGTCCGGTGCTGGTCAATTACATCCGCGCCTATCAGATCGACAATGGCGTGCCCAAGGCGCAAGCCTATTCGGTCACCATGTACATCATGTGCGGGCTGCTGCTGGTGGGGTTCATCTGCAACTTCGCCATGCATGCAGTTGACGCCAAATATCATTACAAGGGTCCCGTGTCCGGCGCGGCGCCCACCGGAGGCAAGGCATCATGAACGCTCGGCTCGGTTTGGCATGGCTTGTGGTCGGAATTCCGTTATTGTGGGGAGCGTGGAAAACGCTTGAAAACGCTTTGAAACTATTTCAATAACGCGCCGGGCGAACTCCCGGCTAAACGGAGTACGCCATGAATATTAATTTGAGTCTCGCGCCGGTGGTTGCGCTGATCGCCGGCATTCTCATTCTCGTGATGCCGAAGCTGCTGAACTACATCATCGCCCTGTATCTGATTTTCGTCGGGCTCTTAGGATTGTTCGGCACCGGCGGATCCTTTCACTTCAGATAACCGTGCGCAGCGCGGCGCCGTTGGGGCTGCCCATTCCGGTGCACGCATCCCAGCCGGCGGCGGCCGTGAAGTCGCCGTTGTTGCCGGAAGTAATGTCGCGAAACACCTTGGGCGCCTGGTAGAGCTGCGGATTGATCAGCCCTAGGCTCTTGCCCGAAATCTGGTTGAGACGCGCGATCAGCGCCGCCCACAAGGGGGCCACCGCGCTGGTGCCCCCGATCACAATGGCCGAACCGTCGACGCGCACGTCGTAGCCGGTTTCCGGATCGGCGTTGCCGGCGACATCGGGCACTCCCCGCTTGGTCAGCGGCACTTTTATTCCTTGGGAGTTGACGGCACTGACGCTTGATTGCCACGACGGTGTCGCAAAGAATCCGCTGATGCCGCCGCCGGTCGCACCGCCATTGGCGCCGTCATTCCAAACCACTTCACCGCTGATCGCGCTGGACGTGGCCTCGAGGGTCGTGCCGCCGCAGCCGAGCGCGAAGGGACTCGAAGCGGGAAAATCCACATGGTCGCTGCCGTCGTCGACGCCGTCGCCCGAGCCGTTGTCGCCCGACGCAACACAGACCGTGACGCCCATGGTCGCGGCCGCCTGAAATGCATCATCCATGGCCGTCATTGCCTGAGTGGTCCAGCTCGATTCCGGGCCGCCCCAGCTGATGGAAATGACGGAGGGTTTGTTGGTGGTGTCGTGAACCGCCGTCGTAATGGCGTTCAAGAATCCGGCGTCGGTGTTGGGGGCAAAGTAGACCGCAATATTGGCCTGCGGCACGATCGCGCCGACCACCTCGACGTCCAGCATCACTTCGCCATCCGGTCCGTTCGCATCGCCGGTGGGAGAATTTTGCGCGTGGTCGACGGAGACTGCCGTGACGGCCGGCGAACCCACGCCCAAACCCTTGAAATAGGCATCCAGGTCCGCGGGCCTGAAACCGCCGCCCAACTCGATGATGGCGACGCATTGGCCGGCGCCGGTGCTCGCCGGAAATCCATACAGCGATGCGATCTGGGTTGGCGTGAAAGAGGTGGCCGCGCTGGCCGCCGGCCGCACCCGAAAGTGCGCCGCCGCCTGTGGCCGGCTATCAAGACCTAAAACCGCTTCGACGATGCCGTTGAGGGCACTCGGCAATGCGACGCCGCCGGTACGACCGCGATAGCTGCAGCTGCCGTGGCGCATCTGTTGCAATTGAACCTGAAAGGCGGTGTTGAACTGCGCCACCGTCCCCGACAACATCACCGTTCGACGCGCCGCGTTTTCCAGCACCACGGCCAATCCATGCGCCGCTGCGAAGGCGCGTACGGCCGCCAGATCGGCCGGATCCGCGCCGTGACGCGCGCTGAATTCCTCGCGGCTCAAGGGCGCAGCAGCGGATTTTCCCGACGCCAGCGTGGCGACATGGCTGCGCAATTCTTGGGAAGCTCTGCGGCGCACGAGCACCGTCACTTCCAGCCGCTCGGTGGGGTCGGCCGGCGCCAGGACCTTGGCGCCCGGCATGACAACGCGTTCGCTGCCTTTCAAGGGAATGTTTGCCACGATGGCCTCCTATGCTGGGGAAGCTTTAGTGTACTCACGCAAAATGTTATCGCCATGTCGTGACCTGGCGACCGCACCGGAACTTTGGTTAAGCAGTGCCCCGCAATGGCCGCCGGGCAAACCAGCCATACAAGAGAATGCCGCAATAACAGGCCGCCGGCACGATGAGCGCGATTTTCAGTCCCCATAAATCCGCTGCATTGCCGGTCACCAGCGGGACGATGGCGCCCCCGACGATCGCCATGCAAATCACGCCGGAGCCTTCGGCCGCCCGCTCTCCCAGGCCTTCATTGGCGAGCGTAAAAATCGTCGGAAACATGATGGAGTTGAACAAGCCGATCGCCAGCAGCGACCAAGCGGATAACGGTCCCACCGTGTTGGCGGAAATGGTCAATAAGGCGATCACGCAACCGGCAACACAGGCCAATACCTTGCCCGGTGAGAACAGCCGCAGCACATAGGAGCCGATGAACCGCCCCACCATGGCGCCGCCCCAGTAGAACTGGATATGCTTGCCGGCCGCTTCCGCATCGAGCCCCAAGGTATTCGATTGCATCAGGTAGTTGACGATGAGCG
Source organism: Steroidobacteraceae bacterium (assembly GCA_035488895.1). Taxonomy (GTDB): domain Bacteria; phylum Pseudomonadota; class Gammaproteobacteria; order Steroidobacterales; family Steroidobacteraceae; genus Bog-1198. The sequence goes on along the minus strand of DATHKV010000162.1, from coordinate 6,304 downwards.
AGCCGATGGCCACTTCGCCGCCGACGTACAGAAAGATGCACAGCGTGCCAAATGCAAATCGTGGGCGCGTCAGCAGGTTGAAGGCCCGAAGAATCGGCGTGTGCGAGGCGCGGGGCTCGATCAGCGCCTTGCGGCGCCAGAAAACGGCAGCCGCGATCAAGGCCAGCGCCGCCGCGAGGCCGATATAGGTGTTCACGATGACCCGGGTCTCGACGGTGCGGAAACTATCGAGCGCGGCGCCCGATAAGGTACTGGGATCGATTTTTGCCAACGTCCCCAGGATCAGTATCGATCCTACGTAGGGGAAAATGGTTGTGCCGAGTGAATTGAACGCCTGGGCAAAGGTCAATCGGCTGCTGGTCGTGGACGGCTTTCCCAGCATGGAAATCAGCGGATTTGCCACGACTTGCACCGTGGTGATGCCCGACGCCAACACGAACAGCGCGAGCAGAAACAAGCCGAACAAGCCCTGCGACGAGGCGGGTATGAACAATGCGCAGCCGGCCGTCATGATCAGCAATCCCGCGACGGCCGACCGCATGTACCCGATGCGCCGTACCAATGCGGCGGCCGGGATTGAAATGATGAAGTACGCCGCGAAAAACGCCGATTGAACCAGCATCACTTCGCCATAGGTGAGCGTAAACAGCGCCTTGAGCTTCGGAATCAGGACATCGTTCAAACTGGTGATGCCGCCGAACGCAAAAAACAAGACGAAGACGAAGGCTTGCAGATCCGGCGCGTAAGTCGCCTGGACCGGTTCGTTCGAAGCAGCGGATGCGGCGTGCATCAGGCGAAGGGATTTTCGCGAATGATGGTTTGCTCGCGATCAGGGCCGGTTGAAATGATCGTGATGGGGACACCGACCAGCGTTTGCAGCCGCTCCAGATATTTTTGCGCATGCAGCGGCAGCTTGTCGTAGCTCGTAATTCCCACGGTACTCTCCCTCCAGCCCGGCATGTCCTCGTAGACCGCCTCGCAGTTGCCGAAATCTCCGGACAACAAGGGCGGAGTCGACGCCACACCGGCATCGGTCTTGTAGCCCACGCAAATGCGGATCGTGTCCAAGCCATCCAGCACGTCGAGCTTGGTCACGCATAACAACGAGCAACTGTTATGCACGATGGAGCGGCGCAACGCAACCGCATCGAACCAGCCGCAGCGCCGCCGCCGCCCGGTCACCGAGCCAAATTCATGCCCCACCCGCGACAGGTACTCGCCGGTATCGTCATTGAGCTCCGTCGGGAAAGGTCCCGCGCCGACGCGCGTGGCATAGGCTTTGACGATGCCGAGCACCTCGTGCAGCCGTCTTGGACCCAATCCAGTGCCGGCCGCCGCGCCGCCGGCCGTTGTCGTGGACGAAGTCACGTACGGATAGGTTCCCAAATCGACGTCCAGCATCGCGCCTTGCGCACCTTCGAACAGCACGTTGCGGCCCTCAACGCTCAATTGCTCGAGAATGCCGGTGACGTCCGCCACGAGCGGCTGTAACAGTTCGCCCAGAGCCAGGTTGGACTCGAGCACCTGCTGGAAATTGACCGGTGCGGTTTGAAAATAGCGCTGCAGGATGAAGTTGTGATAGTCCAGAACTTCGCCCAGTTTCGAGGCGAAGCGTTCGCGGTGAAACAGGTCCGCGACGCGCAGCGCCCGTCGCGCCACCTTGTCCTCGTACGCGGGTCCAATGCCGCGCCCGGTCGTGCCGATGGCTTTTTCGCCCTGTGCCTTCTCGCGCGCCTTATCAAGCGCGACATGCGAGGAGAGGATCAGCGGACAGGCCGGACTGACGCGCAGGCGCTCGAAGACCGGCACGCCCTGCCCGATCAGCATTTCCGCTTCCTTGAAGAATGCCTCGAGCGACAGCACCACGCCGTTGCCGATCAGGCAGCGCACATGCTCGTGCAGGATGCCGGAGGGAATGAGAGACAGAACGGTTTTCTTGCCGCCGATGACGAGCGTATGCCCGGCATTGTGACCGCCTTGGAAGCGCACCACCGCCTGCACCTGGTCGGTCAGCAGATCGACGACCTTGCCCTTGCCCTCGTCGCCCCACTGCAGGCCGATCACGACCAGGTTTTTACCCATTACGCGCCATCCACAGCAATGCAAGCCCCGCCACCATGCTGATCAATCCGCCCCAGCGCAACTGCGAGGGTTCAGTCTTTGCAAGCTTGGCCATCAGGCGCTGCGCCGCGGCTGGATTCAAGAAGGGAAGTATTCCTTCGAGCACCAGGTACAAGGCAAACGCTCCACCCAGATAGCGCGCAAATTCAGTCCAGCCGATATCCATAGCGACTTAAACGTTAGCGCGAAGGCGGCTGCGGCTGCTGCTTGTTGAAATACTTGAAGTACGCATTGTCGGGCGCGATCACCAGCATGTCGCCCTGGGTACCAATGGCCTCGCGGTATGACTGCATGCTGCGATAGAAGCTGTAGAACTCCGTGTTCTTCGAATACGCCCTGGCATACACCTCGCTCGCCGAAGCATCGCCCTGGCCGCGGGTCTGCGCCGCCTGGCGCGCCGCATTGGCCAGAATCTCGGTTTGCGCCTTGTTCGCCTCTGCGCGAATTTTATCCGAGGCCTCGACGCCCTCGGCGCGCAATTTGGCCGCCTGCGCTTTGAAGGTGGCGCGCATGCGGTCGAACACCGAATCCTGCACCTGCTGCGGAAGGTCGATCTTGGTGATGCGCACGTCCACCAGCTCGACACCCAGCTGCTCCGCCAGCGGCCGCGCCGTCTTCATCATGGCGTCGGTAAACTCCGCGCGTTCCGCCGTGATGACTTGCTGCAGGGTGCGCTGCGTGACCACGCTTTTGATGCTGTCCTTGACGGTCTCGCCCAAGCGGGCATTGGCCACTTCCTCGGAGCCGCTGGTGGATTCGTAGTAGCGGCGCAAATTCAAGATCCGCCACTTGACGTAGAAATCCACGTTCAGCTGTTCCTGCTCGCGCGTCAGAAAATGCTCGGACGGATACATCTGCGTCAGGATTCGGCGATCGTAGCGCCGCACCTCGTTCACCAGGGGAATCTTGAGATGCAGCCCCGGCGCGTAGTTCGAATCGACGATTTCGCCGCCGATGGATTTGATGGCAAGCTGGCCCTCGTTCACGGTGAAGACGCTGGCGCGCACGATCAGAATGACCGCCACCACTGCAAGCAGGATATAAAGCAGCCGGTTTTGCATCAGCGCACCCCACGCGCCCGCGCGGGATCTTCCGCCGGGGTCACCTGGATCTCCGGCAGCCGCGATGACGGCGCCACCGTCATGGTGTCATTGGGATTGGAGATCGACTGCTGCCCCGTGGAGAACAACTTCTCCAGCGGCAGGTACATCATGTTGTTGCCGCCCTTGGTATCGACGATGACCTTGCGCGAGTTCCTGTAGACGTTTTCCATCGTCTCCAGATACATGCGTTCGCGCGTGACGGCGGGCGCATGTTCGTACTGGCTCAAAACCTGCTCGAATCGCGAGCTCTCGCCCTGCGCCAGCGCCAGCACTTGCAGGCGGTAGGCTTCGGCGTCGAGCAGATTCTTGGACGCCTGGCCGCGCGCGCGCGGCACCACATCATTTCGATACGTCTCGGCATCTTGCTGATACCGCTGCCGGTCCTTGTCCGCCTTGATGGCGTCGCGCTGCGCATCCTGCACAGGATCAGGGACGATGACATCGCCCAGCTTGACGCTGATGATGTTGACGCCCATGTCGTAGTTGTCGAGCGTCTTTTGCAGCAGCTTCTTGGCGCGATCCGTGATCGACGGATCGAAGGCGAGCGCCTTGTCGAGCGAGGCCTGGCCGACCGCCTCACGCATGGCGCTTTCGCTCACCTGCACCAGCGTCTCTTCGACATTGTTGACCTGGAACAGGTATTTGCGCGGGTCCGGCTTGGTGTATTGCACCGCCGATTTGACTTCAACCAAATTCGTATCGGCCGTGAGCATCCTCGCATCGTCGGTCACGCTGAATTGCTGCGAGACGTTGACGATGCGCTTCTGTTCGATCGGCCACGGCAGATGCCAGTTGTATCCGGGTCCGGTGGTCTGCATGTACTTGCCGAAGCGCAGGATGACCGCGCGCTCCTGCGCATCCACCCGGTACAAGCCGCTGCCGACCCAGACCGCGGCGATCAAGACCAGAATACTGCTCAAGCCCTTGCCCATGCCCGGCGAACTGGTGCCGCCCCCGAGCCCACCACCGCCGCCACGGCCAAACAGCGCGCTTAAGCGGCGCTGGAAATTTCGCAGCACATCGTCCAGATCGTTTTGCGATTGCTGGGGTCGGTTCCAGGGATTGCGCTTCTCCCCGCCAGGTTCGTTCCAAGCCATGAGTTATGCCTAATTATATGTTGCGTTTCGGGATCATGGATGAAGTAGCCGCGTATTCTATCAGGCGACCCGCTACCTACCTAGGAGCCTGTCTGAGCATTCCACGTGAGCTTAACTCAAGCGACCCGCTGTGCAAGCGCGCGGGCGGGTTCCAGGAGATTGACACCTTTGGCTCCCGAGAGTTTGGCAACTTCGGTTAAATCCAACTCGACTTCCATATCCCAGCTGCCGTCTTCGCATTGCCGCTCGCTGCGCACGGCATTGCGCTGGTACAACTCCGATCGGACCGCGGCAGCCTGCAGCTGCAGATGAAACGTACGGCGCACTTGGTTCGGCCGCACGGCCCGCGTAAGGCATTCGCGCAATACATCGAGACCTGAGCCGCTCACCGCCGAAACCCAGACCTGGGTGGCCACGCCATCGGCACCGTCGACGCGGCGCGGAGTATCGCCGCTCAAATCAATCTTATTGAAAACCAGCAGCTCGCGAATGTCCCCCGCACCGATGCCGCGGAGCACTTCACGCACCTGTACTATTCTCTCATCGCGCAGCGGATCGCTGGCATCGACCACATGCAGAAGCAGATCGGCGTCGCGCGCCTCCTGCAGCGTCGAACGAAAAGCGGCGACCAGTTCGTGCGGCAATGCGCGCACGAATCCCACGGTGTCCGCCAAAACCACCTCGCCCACGTCGGCCAATTTCACGCGGCGCACGGTCGGATCGAGCGTCGCAAACAACTGGTCGGCAACGAAGGTGTCGGCTCCGGTGAGCACATTGAACAGGGTCGACTTGCCGGCATTGGTATAGCCGACCAGCGCGACCGTCGGCACGGGCACCTCGCGCCGCACATGCCGTCCCGTGTCGCGCTGCCGATCAAGCTTCTCCAGACGGGACCGCAAAGTGCGAATGCGCTTGGCGATCAAACGTCGATCGGTTTCCAACTGGGTTTCGCCCGGGCCTCGCAGCCCGATGCCGCCCTTTTGCCGCTCAAGGTGAGTCCACCCCCGCACCAGCCGCGTCGCCAAATGTGACAGCTGCGCGAGCTCGACTTGAAGCTTGCCCTCGAAGCTGCGCGCGCGCTGCGCGAAGATGTCTAAAATCAAACCGTTACGGTCCAATACGCGACGACCGGTGAGTTTCTCGAGGTTGCGTTCCTGGCTGGGGGTCAGGGTTTGGTCGACGAGCACCAAATCGGCGCGCTGTGCCTCGGCAAAGGCATGAATTTCCTCGGCCTTGCCGGAGCCCACAAAGTACTTGGGATCGGGACGCGATCGCGAGGCGAGCACCGTACCGACCGCGACCGTACCCGCGGAGGCGGCCAGGGCCGCGAATTCAGCGATATCGTTCGGATCAACGGGATGCCCGATGCCGACACCGACCAAAACGGCGCGCTCGCCGCCCTGCGGGCGTTCAAATAATTGCAGAGCGCCACCCACTCATTCGACGATAGCCGGTTCCGTCACTTCGCCATCCTCTCCTGTCGGCAGGCGCACGTTGCGTGCGGGCACGACGGTGGAAATGGCGTGTTTGTAAACCATCTGACTGACGCTGTTTCTCAACAAGACGACGAACTGGTCGAATGAATCGATCTGCCCTTGTAGTTTGATGCCGTTCACTAGGTAAATTGAAACGGGCACCCTTTCTTTGCGCAGGGCATTCAAAAATGGATCCTGCAGAGACTGGCCACGGGCCATGAGTAAAGCTCCTTGTTTTTAGAGTCGTTTGTACTGCCGTATCACTTCCATGCGGCACGAGGCACATACACGATTAATGCTAGCACAGCGCAATGGCCCACGTTGTAAACACGTTGTAAAGACCTTACGCAAATCCGCCCTCGGATAGTGCTTCAAAAATCGCGCGTGCAACGTCCGGACGCATGGAATCCAACCATCGCGCATCGGTGCGTCGACGAAGCCAGGTCATTTGCCGCTTCGCAAGCTGCCGCGTCGCCGCAATGGCCAGATTTGTGGCTTCATTCAAACC
>DATHKV010000161.1:0-19961 GCA_035488895.1 Steroidobacteraceae bacterium | reverse complement strand
CTCTGGAAGGCGAAGACTTCAATCGGCTGTTCCGCCTGGAGGCGGCACCGGATCCGGCCTTCATGCCGCTGTTCGCCGAGCTGGTGAGGCACGATCGCGCAGTGCCCCGGACCGTTGCGGAACTGCGTTCGATCTCGCTGGGCCAATTGCGCAAGCACGCCGCTTGGCGCACGCGGGACAATCCCGTGCAACGCTTTCGTGTTCGGTTCGAACGCGACCTGCCGGCAATCGCGCAGCGGGGCATGGCGCACTATCACGCCTGGGTATTCGGTACGCTGCGTCAGCTGGGTGCGGCCTCGGAACTCTCCGCGGCGTATTTGCGTTGGCTGGATCCGGCATCGGCCGGGCGATTCGAGCCCGCGGCCGCCGCGTTTTCGGACATTTCGACCATCGCCAAATCGCTGCTGTTGAAAATCGCACGCGCGGTCAACGCCAAGCGCGCGCTGGATGCCTCGGCCACATTCGACCAGATGGCAGACGCCTGGGGCCGGGCGACCGCGGCACTGGAGAGCCTGTGAGTGGCCGTTTGCAGGACTGCACCGGCCACCCGCGCACTGCGATTGCGGCAGGGTGGGAAGTCGGCACGGCGCGTGGGCCGGGCGATATTCGATGGTCGCGAGCTGAAGTGCCGGGCACGGTGGCCGGCAGCTTGCGCATCACCGGCCAGTGGAGCTTCGAATCAACGATGTCTCTTGACGCTCAGGAATGGTGCTATCGAACGCGATTTGCGGCGGAGCCGGCGTCGCCGGGAGAGCGCGCAATCCTTGGCTTGGAGGGACTGGCGACGTTCGCGCAAGTGCACTTGAACGGTCAGCCGTTGTTCGAGTCCGCGAATATGTTTCTCGAGCACCGCTGCGACGTCACCGCACTGTTGCGCGCCGACAATGAACTCACGATTCGTTTTTCTCCGCTGGAGGCGTTTCTGGGCGTGCGGCGCAAACGCCCGCGCTGGCGCACGCCCATGGTGCAGCATCAGCAATTGCGATGGGTGCGCACCAGCCTGCTGGGGCGTACGCCCGGCTGGAGCCCGCCCGCCGCGCCCGTGGGGCCCTGGCGCCCTGTCTGGCTGGAGCGTCAGCGATGGGTGCACTTCGGCGAGCATCTGTTGAGTGCTTCCGTGGCAGGCGACACCGGCCGCTTGAACCTGTCTTGCGCGGTATCGTTGTTGGACCGAACGACTTTGAAGTCCGCGCGGCTGGTTGCGGAGCGCAACGGCCGGCGAGTCGAATCCAGTTTGCGTCACGAGGCGTCGCGTCTGCAGGGAGAGCTCTCGCTGCCAAACGTGGACCTGTGGTGGCCGCACACCCATGGAACGCCTGCGCTGTACAAGGCCTTTCTCGAGCTCGAATTGACCGACTCCGCAGGTGAAGAACACCACGTCGGGGTGAACCTGGGATGCGTCGGATTCCGTTCATTGCGGCTCGAGCGCGAATCAGGACGGTTCGCGCTGCAAGTCAACGGCCGCGAAGTTTTTTGCCGCGGCGCCGCTTGGATGCCGCTCGATTGCGTCAGCTTGCAAGCGACGGGCAGCGACTATCGCGCAGCGATCGATCAGGTCCGCAATGCGGGTATGAACATGCTGCGCGTCTCCGGCGCCACCGTGTATGAGAACGACGAGTTCCTGAATTGCTGCGATGCTGCCGGCATCATGGTTTGGCAGGACTTCATGTTCGCCAACATGGACTATCCGGCAGAGGACACCGAATTTGCAGCGACTGTCCGGCTCGAGGCGCGGCAGCAATTGGCCCGGCTGCAGGCCCGCCCGTCGTTGACCCTGCTCTGCGGCAACAGCGAGGGCGCGCAGCAGGCCGCCATGTCGGGCGCCGCGCGCGAGTGCTGGGCGCCGCCGCTGTTCGAGGCGGAACTCAAGTCGTTGTCGCATGAATTCTGTCCCGATGTGCCCTATTGCCCTTCGAGCACGCACGGCGGGGCGTTCCCATTTCAGCCGAACGCAGGCGTCACTTCCTACTATGGGGTGGGCGCCTATTTCAAACCGCTCACCGACGCGCGCCGTTCCGAGGTGCGCTTTGCGTCCGAGTGCCTGGCCTTCGCCAATATCCCGGAAGACGAAACGTTGGCCCTGGTGAGTCCGGGTCAGGCGCTGCGATGCCATCATGCACGCTGGAAGGAGCGTTCGCCGCGAGACCTGGGCGCCGGTTGGGACTTCGATGATGTGCGCGACCATTATTTGGCGCGCCTGTTCAAGGTCGATCCCGTACAGCTGCGCTATGCCGATCACGACCGCTACCTGCGCCTGGGGCGCGTGAGCAGCGGCGAAGTCATGGCCGCGACGTTTGCGGAGTGGCGGCGCGGCGCTTCGAGCTGCCGCGGCGCCCTGATCTGGTTCTTGAATGATTTATGGCCGGGAGCCGGCTGGGGCGTGATCGATTCCACGGGTCTGCCAAAAGCCGCGTACTACCATATCAAGCGCGTGCTGCAGCCCCTGGCGGTGTTCGTCACGGACGAGGACTGCAACGGTCTGGTGGTGCACGTCGTGAATGAGGCGAATACCGCCTCGACCGTGACGCTCGAAATGCAACTGTTCCGGCTGTCGATGCCGGTCGGCGCTCCCCTGAGCAAAGAGCTTCGGCTGGAGCCGGCATCCAGCACGCAGCTTGCCGCGATCGACCTGTTCGACGGCTTCATGGATCTCTCGTACTCGTTTCGCTTCGGTCCGCCGGCATACGACGTGATGCGCGTGGCAGTGTCGGAGGTCGATGGCCGCGGGCTCCTGGCCGAGACGTTTCATTTCCCGCAGGGATTGCCGAACGCCATCGTTATGGACGTCGGTCTCACAGCCGCCGCAACTCCCGCCGGCGACGCCTGGCACCTGAACATCCAGTGCAAGGGCTTTGCTCAATCGGTGCACGTGGAAGCACCGGGATTCGTCGCCGACGACCAGTACTTTCACATGGCTCCCAACACCAAGCGCATGCTGACGTTGCGGCCGCGCACCGCGGCCGCCAAATCACTCGAGGGCACCGTCCACGCGCTCAACGCAGCCGCACCCAGCCGGATTGGGTTGTCATGAGCCTCGCGACTCGACCGTTTTATTTCAAATCAGGACGTCAGTCATTGTTCGGTTGGCTGCACCAGCCCGAGGAAGGCCGTCGTTCCGACTTGGGAATCGTGATCTGCAAGCCCTTCGGCTATGAGGCAATGTGCGCGCACCGCAGCATTCGCGCCTTTGCCGATGCCTGCGCAAGCGCGGGCGCCACTGTCTTGCGCTTCGACTACACGGGCACCGGCGATTCCAGCGGCAGCGACACCGACACCAATGCCGTCAACCAATGGTGCGATGACATCCGCACTGCGATGGACGCGTTGCGGCTTACGGGCGTTACCCGCTTCGGGCTTTTGGGAATTCGTTTCGGGGCGCTGCTGGCCAGCGTCGTGGCCGGCGGAGATCCATCGGTAGAGCACTTGATTGCGGTGGCGCCGGTGGTCAGCGGTCGGCGCCACTTGCGCGAATTGCGAACTTTTCAAGCAACGGCCTCGGCGGAAGAGCCCGCCGATGAATCGAACGGCGCAATGGAGGTTGCCGGGTTTCACCTGTCGAAGGCCTCCGTCGAGCGACTTGCGCAACTCGACCTGCTTGGTCTGCCGGCCACCATTCGCAGCGCGCTCATTCTGGATCGCGAGGATCTGCCCGGCGCCAGGGCTTGGGCGGATGCCCTCCTCGAACGCGGCACTCCCGTTCAATACCGGGCGTTGCCCGGATTCCTTGAAATGGTCGCCACGCCTCACGCGGCGCAAATTCCGCTCAGCATGGTGAGCGCCACGGTCGAATACCTGTCCACTGCTGCTCGCAGCCCGGTACCGCGGAAACACATCGCAACAGCTGCGGATGACGGCGCGACGAGCATGCGGCTGATGACCGCCGATGGAGCACGGCTCGTCGAGCGCGCCATGTTCGTCGATGAGGCTCGTACACTATTCGCAATTACCACCGAACTCGAGAATTCGCCGCCGCGACCTCGCGCGCCGCACGCTCATGGTGTGGTGATGTTGAACGGCGGCGCCACCAGCCACATCGGCCCGAATCGAATGTACGTCGAACTCGCGCGGCGCTGGGCTGCGAGCGGCTACGTCGTGCTGCGCCTCGATCTTGCGGGCCTCGGCGACAGCGCGACGCGGCCGGGCCAAAACGGCAACGAGGTCTACCCTCCCGGCGCGCTCGATGACGTGTCGGCAGCAATCAACTTCTTGCGCCGGGAATTCGGAGTGGAACAGGTGACCCTGGCCGGGCTGTGTGCGGGAGCGTACCATGCGCTGCGCTCAGCCATCTCCGGCTTGCACGTCAACACCGTACTGCTGGTCAATCCCCTGACCTTTTATTGGAGGCAAGGCTCAAAGCTCAGTGATCTGCAGGAAGCCGAGGTCGTCGCCAACCCCGGTATCTATGCCGAAAAAATATTCTCGTTCGAGTCGTGGCGCAAGGTCATGAGCGGACGCGTGAACCTGTGGCGCGTGTTCATGGTCTTCTTACGTCGCGCAATGATGACCGCGGTGAGCACCGTGCGCGACCTGAGCAGGCTGCTCAGAATCAAGTTGCCGCGGGATTTAGGCTGGGAATTGCAGTCGCTGGCATCGCGCGGCGTGCGCATTGTCTTTCTATTTGCCCGCGGCGATGTGGGTCAAGATCTATTGAGAATGCAAGGCGGATCCGCGGTCAAATCCATCGGCGATCGCTGTCGGGTACACGTCATCGAAGGCGCGGATCACATCTTCAGCCAGGGCGCGGCTCGCAAAAAGCTTCTGCAATTACTGACCAATGAACTGCCCCGCTAGCGGCTCGGAACTACGCAGTTAAAATGAGTCATCGAACCGCGCCGGCCTCATGCAGCGCGTCGATCTTTTGCTGGCTGTAACCGAGCACTCGCAGCAGCGCCGCCGAGTCGCTAGCGTCCGCGCCGCCCGGCATGACGGGATCCGGTGCCGCCGTGGCGGAGAAGCGCGGCGCGGGCCGGGGTTGCGTCACGCCGTCGACAGCGACGAATGTTCCGCGCGCGGTGTTGTGTCGATCCTGTGGAGCCTCCGCCAAGGACAGCACCGGTGCGACGCAGGCATCGCTTCCGTCGAATACCGCACACCACTCCGCCCGAGTCTTGCCGGCGAAAACGCCGGCGAGACGCTCCTTTAACGAGGGCCACAGGGTCCTGTCGTGCTGACGCGCGAAGTCGCCGGTTTCGGAAATGCCAAGACGCCGCAGAAATTCCGAATAGAACTTAGGCTCAATGGGGCCGATCGAAATGTGGCCTCCGTCCGCGCAACGATAGGTATCATAAAAGTGCGCGCCCGTGTCCAGCGTATTGCTGCCGCGTTGGTCGGACCAGGCGCCGTGCGCCACAAAACTCCATATCATCGATGCCAGAAGCGCCGAGCCGTCCACCATGGCGCAGTCGATCACCTGTCCTTCGCCGCTCTTTTGTGAATGCAAGATCGCGGCCAGCATGCCGAATGCCAGCAGCATGCCGCCGCCGCCGAAATCTCCGATCAAATTGACGGGCGGCGTCGGCTTATCGCCCGCCCGGCCCAGACAATCGAGCACCCCGGACAAGGCGATGTAGTTGATATCGTGGCCCGCGGTATGTGCACGCGGCCCGGATTGTCCCCACCCGGTCATGCGGCCATACACCAGCTTCGGGTTGTCTGACAGCAGCAAATCGGGACCCAAACCCAGTCTCTCCATCACTCCGGGACGAAATCCCTCGATGAGCCCGTCAGCGGTTTTGCAGAGGTCACGCACCGCCGCGACACCCAGAGGCTGTTTGAGGTCGACAATCATCAATTTCCGCGAGCGCGCCAGAATGTCCTTGCTCGGATCGAGCAGCCCCAAGCGATCGGCGCCGGGTGGAACGATACGGATGACCTCGGCGCCGTGATCGGCGAGCATCATCGCGCAGAACGGCGCCGGGCCGATTCCGGCAATCTCGATGATTTTCAAACCGGCGAGCGATCCGCCGCGCTTCACTTCAGCTCCGTGAAGGTCGCGTTGCCGATGCCGTAGTCGTTCCAATCCTTGTAGTCGAAGTGCCACCACTCTTGCGGATAGACGGCAAATCCCTGCGCTTCCATTTCGGTGCGCAGCAGCTCACGCAGCCAGCGTTGGCGGCTCGTCCCCCCAACATAGTCGGCGAAGGACCGGGGCGACATCTCATCGTACCGTCCGGTCATCTCCACGGCGCGGCCGGTTTTCAAATCATAGAGCGTCAGGTCGACCGCACAGCCGCGGTTGTGCCGCGATCCTTGAGAAGGATCCGCCACGAAAACGTGGGAGGATTCGGGCGTCGCGTCCCAGAACATTTTGGTCACGAACCACGGCCGGTAGGCATCGTGGATCAGCAATCCATAACCCTTCGGCGCCAGGGCGCGCTCAACGCGGCCCAGCGCCTCCGCGGCCGGACGCTGCAAAAAGGCCGCCGGCCGTTCATACAAAGGAAAGCCGATGAAATTATTGGAGCTCGCATAGCGGATGTCGAATTTGATCCCGGGATCGACCGTTGCCAGATCAACCAGGTCGAAGGCGCGCCTCGGTGCAGCCTCTGCCGGCGGCTTGGCGGCCAGCGCGGCCGCGCGCATCCGGCCGTCATCTGCCTTCACGCCGGCGCGGATTTTTTCCACGACCTCCGTGCCGATGTCCCTGGATTGCAGGCGGGTGCCCGCCACGGTGACCGCCACGGCCGGCTGAATCCGATCCCCCTCGAAATTCACCACCGTCGGGGATTGCGCCTGTGCTGCGTCGACCGAGAAACGCGTCGCGCTCAGCCGCCGGAGAGGTGTTCGGTGCAGGTTGAAACCGTCGGCAAACAGTGTGCCGTTCTCTTCGTAGACGGTAAGCGCGGCGTCCTCCGAGCGGTACTCTCCGATGAGCCTCTTGAGTTCGCCGGGCGGCTCCGCGGGCAGCGCGGCCGCCACCCCGAACCAGAACAGAAGCAACAGAATCGCTCGAATGCGCCCGCCCATGCTTGCCTTTTTGTTAGAGTCGCAGTTATTCGCCGGTAGCGGTGATCATAACATCGGCATCGAGTCGAGGGCGGAACCCGGTGAATACCCTGCGCGGCTGGTTACATCGCAAACCCATAGCGGACGCCGTCCGCGAGCTCGACGGTGAATCGGGTGCGCCGACGCTGCGCCGCGTGCTGGGGCCCCTCGACCTGGTGTTGGTCGGCATCGGCGTCATCGTCGGCGGCGCAATCTTCGTCGTCACGGGAAACGCGGCCGCGCAGTTCGCGGGACCCGCCATCGTGCTGTCATTTCTCCTTGCCGGCGTCGGGTGCGCGCTGGTTGGCATGTGTTACGCCGAACTCGCCGCCATGATCCCGGCCGCGGGCAGCGCCTACGCCTATACCTACACTGCGCTCGGTGAAGCGGCAGCGTGGATCGTCGGCTGGAATCTATTGCTGGAGTATGTCTTCGCGGCGTCGTACGTATCCGTCGGCTGGTCTGGCTATCTCGTGTCCCTGTTCGCGCAATGGGGCGTGATCGCACCGGCATCTCTGACAACGGCGCCGTTCGCCATTGGTCCGCATGGTGTGACGACGACGGGAAGCTTGATCAATGGACCGGCCTTCCTGCTTGCCGTGGCCATCTCACTGATCGCGATGCGCGGCGTGCGCCTGTCCAGCATCCTCAATGGCATCATCGTGGCGGTCAAGATGGGCGCGCTCATCCTGCTCGTGACCTTCGGCAGCTTTCATGTCCATCCGCAGAATTGGACTCCGTTTCTCCCCGCCAACGAAGGCTTCGGCCACTTCGGCTGGAGCGGCGTTCTGCGGGCGGCTGCCGTCGTGTTCGTCTCCTATCTGGGCTTCGACGCCATCGCCACACTCGCGCAGGACACGCGCAATCCACAGCGCAATCTTCCCATCGGCATTTTGGGATCGCTGGGGGCGGTCAGTCTGCTGTACGTCGCGGTATCGCTGGTGCTGACCGGGCTGGTCTCGTACACGCTGCTCGACGCGCCCAATCCACTGTCTGTGGCGGTGCGCGGCGGAGGACCGTCTCTCGCGTGGCTATTGCCGATCGTCGATCTCGCCGCGGTGATCGGCTTGGGATCCGTCGTGCTGGTCGTCATGCTGGCGCAACCACGCGTGCTCATGGCGATGGGGAAGGATGGGTTGGTGCCGCCTGCCTTCTCCCGTGTCCATGCGCGATTCCGCACGCCCTACTGGGGCACGGTGATATGCGGACTGTCGGTGGCGACGTTGGCCGGTTTGTTTCCGATTTCGATTCTGGTGCAGCTGGTTTCCGTCGGAACCCTGATCGTGTTCGTCGCGGTGGCGCTGTCGGTCATCGTCCTGCGACGCATCGATCCCGACCGGCCACGGCCCTTTCGCACGCCCTTCGTGCCGCTGGTTCCGATCGCGGGCATTCTCGTCTGTGCCGGCCTCTTGGTGGGGATCCCTCAGCGGACCTGGGCGGTTTACCTCATTTGGCTGGCGCTGGGCTTGTCGATTTACATAACCTACGGGTGGCGATCCTCCATTCGCCTGCGCGCTTCAGCAGCCGCGGCGGCCGCCGCGGCGCGATGAACCGCGCGCCGTGAGTCAGCCGTCGGCGTCCGCAAGCACTTCGCGCGCAATGATCAGCTTTTGCACCTCCGTTGCGCCCTCATAGATGCGCAACGCGCGAATATCGCGATAGAGTTTTTCCACGGGCGTGCCCGTCATCACGCCGCGTGCGCCGAACAGCTGCAGCGCCCGGTCGATCACGCGCTGCGCGGTCTCTGTAGCGGTCATTTTTGCCATCGCGGCCTCCTTGGTGACCCGCATGCCTGTGTCGCGCAGCCACGCTGCCCTATAGGTGAGGAGCCGCGCCGCATCCACTTCCGTGGCCATATCCGCCAATGACACCTGCGTCATCTGGAAGTCGGCCAGGTTTCGCCCGAACATCTGCCGCGCTCGCGACTGCCGAATCGCTTCGTCCAACGCGTGCTGAGCGAAGCCCACAGCGGCGGCGGCAACGGAGGTGCGGAAGATATCCAACGTGCGCATCGCGATTTTGAATCCATCGCCCTCGGCACCGATCCTTTGATGCGCAGGAATGCGGCAGTTGTCGAACGAAATCGTCGCCATCGGGTGGGGCGCGATCAAGTCGATGCGCTGCGCAATGGAAAACCCCGGCGCGCCGGCATCCACGACGAAGGCGCTGATCCCAGATGCCGCCGTCGTGCCGTCCGCTCGCACAGTCGGCGTCTGCGTGCGGGCGAAGACGCAGTAGAAATCGGCGATGCCGCCGTTGGAGATCCAGGTCTTCTCACCGTCGAGCACGTAGTGGTCCCCGTCGGCTCGCGCGCGGCATTGCATGGCGGCCACGTCCGAGCCCGCTTCGGGTTCCGACAGTGCAAAGGCAGCAATCGCCTCGCCTCGGCCAATCTTCGGAAGATACTTCGACTGCAGTTCCTTGGAACCTGCCAAGGTAATTGCGCCGCTGCCAAGGCCCTGCATGGCGAATGCAAAATCGGCAAGACCGTCGAATCGCGCGAGCGATTCGCGCAGTATGGATATCGATCTCACATCGAAGTCGGCGTACACACCGCCTTGGTCCGAGCGTACGCAATAACGGGTTAGTCCGCCCGCGCCCAGCCGTTTGACGAATCCACGGCAGGCCTCGTCCACGGCAGCCCGGCTCTCGTCGTGCGCGACGGCATCGAGGTTGTCGGTGCACCACTTTGCGGCTGCCGCGTGCAGCGCATGATGGCGCTCATCGAAGAACGGCCAATCCAGAAACGACGGAATCGCCATGTAACAATTTCTCCTGCGGGGCTCGACTTGAGTCAATCGCTGGGCACGAAGATCCATAACAGCACGTACACCAGCAATCCAGCCCCGAAGCAGAGAAACAATACCGCGAAGAGCAGGCGCCACACCCAGGATTCCACCGCGGTCGATCGCGCGATGCCGCCGCACACGCCGCCGATCCACCGATCGTTGCGGCTGCGGCGGAAAGAATTGACCGCGACGGCGAGCGGATCCGGGTCTTGCGCACGTTCCGCGCCAAGGAGTCTCTCCTTGGCGCGCGCGAACTCCTGTTCCGTCAAGGTACCGCTCGCGCGAAGCTCCGCCAGTTTGCTCAGTTCATCACTTAGCGACATCGCGATCTCCTTGATTTGGCGGACTAGAGCTTTTTAGGGAACACGGCCTCCCAGATCTTCACACATTTCACCATTCGCTGCATTCGCGAGATCACTTCGCCGCCAGAGAACATGCGACATCTCTGTCCGCGCGGGCGGCTGCACAGTCCTCGGATTCAAAAGGGTTGGTATTACCCGGCAGAGGCACGAAAGCGACTTTTCCCGTTGCTTGATCGGCGCACAAATACTCGACCACATAGCGCTTAAGATGTTCTTCCTGTCCGACGACTCTGATCTGCGCAATCGAACAAGTCACCCCATTGCGTGCCAGCGCTTCCTTGAGCGTTTCCGTCGTCACCGGCGCGTCGACCGGCCCAGGGTCCGTCAGTTTGCATTTGATATTTTGCCGGGCGGCTTCGCGGCAACTCATGACGACGGTCTTTGCGTCAAACCCCGGTTGCGCCATACGCAGCATGAAACCATTACCCTCGGTACAGGCGACTTCTGAGTATTCCGTATGGGTTGATGCGCTCCGGCCGAAGAGCTGCAGCTTGCTCACCGTGCACTGGGCACCGGTGTTCTCCACGATCATTGACGACACCCAGGCGTGCACATCCGCGTTTCCCGGCAGCCTGCAGAAAAACGAAGGCTCTTTGCCCTTCGACACATCGACGGCGCGTGCCTCCTCCGCGCTCAAGCATGAAATCGCAATTGGAGTTTCCTTGCCTTGCGTCTCGAGCAGGTAACCCGTGGCGTGATTGCAGGCCACCTCATACACGCGGGCCTCGACTTCCTTACCGGTCGATTTTGACCGGATCGTGCCGGCGACAAGCAATTTCGCATCGCTGGCTTCGCAGGAGATCTTCAAGGATTCGAGCAGCGCGACACTTTGCGTCTTGGCCTTGGCGCGCATTTCCGGCGTATCTTTGGGTTCGTTCTTGCGATCGCCGCTCAGCTTCTGCAGGTCCTCGCGCGAGAGTGAGCCATTCAATCCGCTGTTGTCCTGATGCGTACCGGGAGCATTCTGCGCGTGAATCGGCGCGTTCACGCCGCAAATCGCGATCGCTGCCCACAGGACAGCACTCAGGCTTGCTTCAAATCTGTGCTTCATTGTTTGCTCGCTTCCATCCACTCGACAAATTGTTGCGGCCACGCCGCCACCGGGCCTGCATTCGTACTCCGCAGCCCGAATCCATGTCCCACCCCTTCATAGATATGCAATTCCGCACGAGCCCCCGCCCGCCGCATCTCCAGATACAGTTGCGCGAGCCCTTGGGAAATGGCGGGATCATCTTGGTTGCCGGCCAACAGAAATGCCGGCGGCGATTGCGGCGAGAATGTCAGTCCGCTCGGAATGGCGGGATAGAGAAGCGCCTGGAAGTTCGGGCGCGAGCTTTGCCGATCCACCGGGTCAGTCGCGCCGGTTGCAGCGGCCGCGCCGGCCTCGGGCGCTGCGGCGGCCAGCGCCGCCAATTCGCCACCCGCTGAGAATCCCATGACGCCGATGCGCTGTGGATCGACATGCCATTGTGCGGCCTCGCTGCGAACCAGACGGATGGCGCGCCGCACGTCGGGGAGCGCATGACCTTCGACCGTATAGACACTCCCCTTCGCGCGCGCGAGGCGATACTTCAAGACAAAGGCAGCGATGCCGCGAGCGGCGAGATACTCGGCGACGCGGTAACCCTCGTGATCCATCCACAATTCCTGGTGACCGCCGCCGGGAATCACGATGACGGCCGCGCAGGCCCCCTTGGCGGTGGGCGGGAGATAAGCCGTAAGGGATGGAACGTGAACGTTCGACACGATGTGTTCGCCGCTGTCGGTCGTGCGGACCGTCTCGGAACCGCCGAGCGGTGCCGCGCCCGGCGCGCCCCCTGGCCAGAGGGGAATACCGGACTGCGATCCGGCCGCGTGGGCGGCTATCGCGAGCAGCAGAAAAGCCAAAGCGCTGAATCCGAGAACCTTGGCGGGATACCCCATCATTGACTTAGCGGGGTTGGGCCTGCACGGTCGCGGGCCAGTTGAGGGTTCGCTCGGCCGCGACGGCCCCGGTCGGACTGAACAAGTCCAAGGTTAAGTGCAGTGGTCCTAAGCCGCCGGCCGGAACCGAGCCGGTCAAGCGTTCGGCATGCGAGAGATCTTCGTAAAGTTGGTCGCCGCCGGCGACAATCTTTCCCCTGTCATCGATAAGTTTCCAACCCAACCTGTAGTGATGCAGCGGGTAGTACGGCAGGTCTTGCGGCGCGTGCGGCCTCAGAGTAACTGCAAATCCCGAAATGGCTGAGCCTGCCGCGCCCACCCACTGCGCCTCGATCCGCGCAGGCTCATTGAGTTCCCGCCACACATCGTACGAGGGCTTGCGCTGGCGCGCCTCGTCCACGACGCCGTGTTCGACATACCCTTCCGTTTGACCCGGCCAGAGATTGCGGCGCGACTTGTAATCCTGGTAGCACCACAAAATGGCTCCCGCAATCCAATCGCGCCCGGCAAGCAGCGGCATCTGCTCCTGAATGGTTCTGATGCGCGCCGGATCCGCTTCAGACGGGCTGCTCGCAAAAAATCCCGGGTAGCCGAATTCCGAGATGATCACCATTTTTCCGGGAAACATCCGATCGACCTTGTCGAGCGCGGGAATCAGTGCGGATGTGGGACCGTGCCAGGTGCCGTAATACTGGTTCATCATCAGGAAATCCGCGTCATTCGCGGCGGACTGTTCCGCGCGCTCGAGCTTCGCCAAGTTGTCGTCCGCGAAGCTCACGAACCTTTCCGGATCCAATTGGTGAATGAATTCACGCATGCTGCGAAAGTAGGCGATGCCGCCCGGCGTGCCCGTCGCACTTTCGTTGGCGACGCTCCAGGCAAAGATGCTGGGATGATTGCCCGCCTGCTCGATCATTTCTTGAATCTGCTGTTTTGCGAGCGCCAGGACCTTGGGGTTCGCGAGCTGCTCCTCGGCAAACTGCCACACCGGGATTTCCGGTATGAGCATGATTCCGTGCCGATCGGCATAGTCCAAAATGTACGGATTTTGCGGGTAGTGCACGGGACGGGTGAGCGTGGCATGCAGTGCCTTCATGTCGTCAAAATCGCGCCGCATGGTCCCGCGGGTCTCAGCCAGCCCTTCCCACGGCGAATCTTCGTGGCGCGCGAGGCCCGTCAAGCGCACGCGCTCGCCGTTCAAATAAAGGTGTCGGTCCTTGATCTCAACGGTGCGCAGTCCAAAGGTATCCGTTCGCTCATCCAGAACTTCGCCGCCGGCGTCGAGCAGTTCCACCTCCATTCGATACACCAACGGACGATCAATGCTCCAAAGCTTCGGATGGGGTACCTCAAGGGAGAGCGTGATGTCGGCTTTTCCCGCGGCCAACGCAATCGGCAGAGAGGCCGTCGCAGCTCGCCGATTGTCCGGTTCATAGGCGGTGACTCGTACCGCGGCGGCGGCTTTGCGCTCGCTTTTCAGGAAAACATGATCGCGAATCACCGCGCGTTCCTTGTCCAGTTCACTGCGGATGCTCTGACGATCAATCCACGCAGGACCAGTTTCCGTCAGCCACACGTCGCGAACGATGCCCCCATACGGCCACCAGTCATACCAGGCGGTCGGCTCGCCCCTTGCTCCATAGCCGGGAATGGTGGCAGGGCCGGGACGATTGTCGATTTGCACGACGAGTACGTTGGTTTTGCGCAAACGCGCGGTGATGTCTAACGCGTACGCTGTGAACCCGCCTTCATGCGCGCCCACCTCGGCGCCGTTGAGCCAAATCCGCGCCTTGTAGAAGGTCGCGCCGAAGTGCAGCTCAACATGCGTGCCCGGCGTCAACGGCGGCATTTCAATGCGGCGAAAGTACCAGGCTAACCCGACATAATCGTGGAACTCACCGATATTCCACGTGTGCGGTACGTTCACCGACTGCGCGCCCTCGGGTATTGTCTTGGTCCAGCCGGAAGCTTCGCCGGTAAATCCCGGGTCAGTGTGAAAAACCCAGCCTTGATTGAGATCCAGCCGGCTTGAGGCCGATGCGGGAGCCGCCGGCAGCATTGCAAACAGAATGGCCGCCGCTATCCCGCGCATCATGGCATCGCTCACGGTGTACCGCGATTGAGTTATATCGCATTTATATTATAATACTTACCGAACGGCGGTCAAGACACCACCGGACGCAGTGGTATATTGATCATATATTCGATGCGGAGCGGCTGCGGCACAACCTGCGCTTTGCGAACGATGGAAAACTTGCGCCATGACGACGACAAAAAAGCCGCTGCGAAGTCAACGCAGCTACGGCCGCAAAGACAAGGATGGATTCATTCACCGCAGCTGGATGAAGAGCGAAGGGTTGCCCGCGGACGTATTCGACGGCAGGCCGGTCATCGGCATCTGCAACACCTGGTCGGAGCTCACTCCCTGCAATGCGGGCTTGCGTGATCTCGCGGAATACGTCAAGCGCGGCGTATGGGAGGCCGGCGGCTTGCCGCTTGAATTCCCAGCCATGTCGTTGGGCGAGACGCAGATGCGTCCCACGGCGATGCTGTTTCGAAACTTGCTGGCCATGGAAGTCGAAGAGTCGATTCGCGGCAACCCCATCGATGCGGTCGTATTGCTCGGCGGCTGCGACAAGACCACGCCGGGTCAGCTGATGGGCGCGGCGAGCGTCGATCTTCCGACGCTCGTGATCTCCAGCGGTCCGATGCTCAATGGGAAATTCCGCGGCTGCGATATCGGCTCGGGAACGGACGTCTGGAAATTCAGCGAGGCCGTGCGCGGCGGCAAGCTGTCGATGGATGATTTCATGGCGGCGGAAACCGGTATGTCGCGCACGCCCGGCACGTGCATGACCATGGGCAGCGCCTCGACCATGGCCTGCATGATGGAAGCCATGGGCCTCGCCCTCCCCTTCAACGCAACCGCGCCCGCGGTCGACGCGCAGCGCCGCAGAATTGCCCACGAGAGCGGCCGCCTGATCGTGCGCATGGCGCGCGAGGATGTGCGCCTCTCGACGATTTTGACGCGCCAGGCTTTTGAGAACGCGATCCGCGTCCTGGGCGGCATCGGCGGCTCGACCAATACCGTGCTGCATTTGCTGGCGGTTGCCGGCCGGCTCGGCGTGCCGTTGGAGCTGGCCGATTTTGACCGCCTTACCGCGGATATTCCGCTGTTGGTCGATTTGCAGCCGTCCGGAAAATTTCTGATGGAAGACCTGCACTATGCCGGCGGCCTGCCCGCCGTGATGCGGGAACTGTCGGCTTATTTGCACACCGACGCCAAGACCATCTGGGGCAATTCAATCGGTTCGGCCTTCGCGTCCGCGGAATGCTACAACCGCGACGTGATTCGCACCCTGGCCGAGCCGGCCAATCCGGTGTCCGGAATTTGGGTATTGAAGGGCAACCTCTGTCCAAACGGCGCTGTGATGAAGCCCAGCGCTGCCAGCCGCTCGCTTTTCTCGCACCGCGGCCGCGCGGTGGTATTCGAATCGATCGAAGACCTGCATGCTCGAATCGATGCACCTGGACTCGAAGTCGATGCAAACTCGGTGCTGGTGCTCAAAGGCTGCGGCCCCAAGGGGTATCCCGGCATGCCGGAAGTGGGAAACATGCCGTTGCCGCGCAAGCTCCTGGAAAAAGGCGTTGAAGACATGCTGCGAATTTCGGATGCGCGCATGAGCGGCACGGCCTTCGGCACCGTGGTGCTGCACGTCGCGCCGGAAGCCGAAGCCGGCGGGCCGCTTGCCATGGTGCGAGATGGCGATGAAATCTCGCTGGATGGGCCCAATCGCCGCCTCGAACTGCTGATCTCTGCCGACGAACTGGCAGCACGCACCAAGACGTGGAAGCAGGGGCACCCACCGTCGAAATACACCAGGGGCTACTACAAGCTCTACGTGCAACACGTGACGCAGGCAGATCAGGGCTGCGACCTTGATTTCCTGACCGGAGCCAGCGGGAGCGTGGTCGACCGAGAATCGCACTGATGGCCGATCGATGTTTTGTCGCGGGCGACTGGGGCACCAGCCATCTACGGCTCTTTCTTTGCGATGCGCGCGGTGCCGTGCTCGACAGCGTCACGGGTCCGGGCGTGGCACAGGTCAAAACGGCGTTTCCGGAAGTTTTCGAATCTCTGCTGGCACCATGGGAAAAAATCCGCGGCAGGCTACCGGCAGTCCTGTGCGGCATGGTGGGCTCGAGCATCGGTTGGACTTCGGCCCCCTACGTCGCCTGCCCGACGATTCCAGGCAAGCTCATGGAGGGCTGCACCTCGCTGCGTTCGGGTCTCGTTGCAGTGGTCCCTGGGCTTAGCTGCGAGAATCGGCTGCGCGCGCCGGATTTCATCCGGGGCGAGGAAACCCAGGTGCTGGGCGCGCTCTCGTTGGAGCCCGCCTTACGGCACGGACGCAAGCTGCTGTGCCTCCCCGGCACCCACACCAAGTGGCTCGTCCTCGAGGACGGCGTCATCCGCGAATTCTTGAGCGCACCGACGGGCGAAGTGTTCGGCGTGCTGCGCGATCACAGTGTCCTGGTGCGCGATGCTTCGCGCGCCGAGCAGGCCATCGGCGCAACCGCTTTCGAGGCAGCTGTGAAGCGCTATCGCGAATCTCCAGGCGCGCAGGTGCTGCACCGGCTGTTCGAGTGCCGCAGCCGTGTGCTCAACGGCGACATGGAAGCGCGCGATGGGGCCGCTTTCCTGTCGGGCCTGCTGATTGCCAGCGATGTCGAGGGAGCACTGGGGCTGTTTGCCGATGCCATCGCCGAAGGGATAGTGCTGGTCGGCGCACCTCAATTGACACAGCTCTATGCAGGCGCACTCTCGCAGTATGGTCACGATTCGCAGCGCCTGGACGGCGTGCCGGCGTCCCTCGCGGGACTGACGCGCGTGCATCAATTCTTGACCTCGCAGGCGGAAACCCATGCAGTCTGAAGTCCCCTGGGACAGTTCCGCGCTGGTGGCAATCTTCCGCGGCGTGCTTCCCGAGCGGGTCGTCGATGTGGCCGACGTGGTTTACGCGGCGGGCTTCCGCGTGATCGAGGTCCCGTTGAATTCGCCGGATCCATTCAAAAGCATTGCTGCCCTCGCCGCGAGCGCCAAGCCTGATTGTTGGGTGGGTGCGGGAACGGTGCTGAATGCGGAGGGTGTACGCCGCACCCATGCGGCGGGCGGTCGGCTCATTGTCGCACCCAATGTCGATATAGAGGTCATCGGCGAAGCCATCAGATTGGAAATGCAGGTCTTGCCTGGAGTCGCCACCGCCACGGAAGCCTTCGCGGCGCTGCGCGCGGGCGCAAGACAATTGAAGCTCTTTCCGGCAACCACCTACGGGCCGGGCCATTTGACGGCGCTGCGCAGCGTGCTGCCTCGGGAGGTCGGTTTGCTTCCGGTCGGCGGCGTCGCTGCCGAGCACATCGCTGACTGGCTCAAAGCCGGGGCGTCCGGTTTTGGTTTTGGATCCGAACTCTTCCGCCCCGAATATCCGCTGGAAGACATCGAGCGCCGCGCGCACCTCTTGGTTCGCACCTTTCGCGACGCTCGAAGCCGCCTGGCGGCAAGCCCGACAACAACAACAATGACCGGGAGAACCGCGTGAGCCTTTCGGCTATCGACATCGCCATCATCGCAATCTATGCCGTTTCAATCTTCGTTCTCGCGCAATGGGTGTCGCGCGAGAAAGGCAACCATCAGAAGGATGCGCAGGACTATTTTCTGGCCAGCCGCGCCCTGCCCTGGTGGGCCATCGGCACCTCGCTGATCGCGGCCAACATTTCGGCTGAACAAATCATCGGCATGTCCGGCTCGGGGTATGCCCTTGGTCTTGGCATCGCCTCGTACGAATGGATGTCGGCGATCACGCTCATCATCGTCGGCAAGTACTTTCTGCCGATTTTTCTCAAGAACGGCATTTACACCATGCCCGAGTTCTTGGAGCGGCGCTACAGCACCACGGTGCGCACCGTGATGGCGATTTTCTGGCTCGGCGTGTACATCTTTGTGAACTTGACGGCCATCCTCTGGTTGGGCGCCACTGCCGTGCATACCGTCACGGGCATGGAGATTGAGACCGCGCTGGTTGCGCTCGGCGTGTTTGCCGGCGCCTATGCTTTGTACGGCGGACTGAAAGCCGTGGCACTGACGGACATCGTCCAGGTGTCGTTGCTGGTCCTCGGCGGCCTCATCATCACCTATATTGCGTTGAATAGAATTTCCGACGGCGCCGGCGTCCTCGCCGGTTTTCACGTGCTCACCACGCGATTCCCCGAAAAGTTCGTGATGATCCTGCCCCGGACCAGTCCGTACTACAAAGATCTTCCGGGCCTCTCGGTGCTGCTCGGCGGCATGTGGGTGATGAACGTTTCGTACTGGGGATTCAACCAATACATCATTCAACGCGCGCTTGGCGCCAAGAGCGTGCGTGAGGCGCAAAAAGGCATTGTGCTCGCGGCGTTTTTGAAACTCTTGATGCCGGTGATCATTGTGTTGCCCGGCATTGCGGCCGCGGCCTTGACGCCCAACCTCGCCCGACCCGATGAAGCCTACCCGCGCCTCATGAGTATGCTGCCGACCGGCATTCTGGGGCTGGTATTCGCCGCGCTGCTCGCCGCCATCGTTGCCTCGATGGGATCGAAGATCAATTCCATCGCCACCATCTTCACCATGGATGTCTACCGGCCGCTTCGGCCCCAGGCCTCTCAGCATCGACTGGTCCTGGTCGGACGCATTACCGCGGTGCTGGCGCTTCTCATCGCCATCATCATGGCGAAGCCGCTGCTCGGCAGTTTTGACCAGGCATTCCAGTACATTCAAGAGTACACCGGCTTTTTCACACCGGGCATTTGCGTGATATTCCTGCTGGGCCTGTTCTGGGAGCGCTGCACGGCCACCGGCGCGCTCGTAGCCGCCGTGGGTTCCTTCCTTCTGTCCCTGGCATTCTGGCGTTGGTGGCCGGCGCTGCCCTTCATGGATCGTGTCGGTCTGGTTTTTTTGGCGTGCTTAGGCATCGCCGTGGCATTGTCGCTGCTCTGGCCGCGCCGCGACGGCGCAGCGCTCAAAGTGGATTTGAAGCAAATCGACTATTCCACCAGCACGGGCTTTAATTTGGCAGCGCTCACGGTAACCGCTATCTTGATCGCGCTATACACGATTTGGTGGTAGATACGCAATGAACACCCACGTCCGTGGCCAGAACCTGACCTACAGCATCGCGAATCACATTGGTATCGCGATCGTCACCGGCGTGTACTCGGCGGACAATCCCATCCCCATCGAGGCCGAATTGTGCCGCCAATACAGCGCAAGCCGCCCGGTGCTGCGTGAAGCAGTGAAAATGCTCACCGCGAAAGGGTTGCTGGGCGCGCGGCCGCGCCGCGGCACCTGGGTGCAGCCCGAGGACAAATGGAATCTGCTCGACCCGGATGTTCTGGGATGGCTCTTGGAACGGAATTTCTCGATGAAGCTGCTCATCGAGTTTACCGAGATTCGGCTGGCGGTTGAGCCCGGTGCGGCCGCCCTCGCCGCCGCCTCGGCCGGCGCCGAGGAGAAAGCGGCGATACAAAGCGCCATCCTGCGCATGCAGGCCGCGGATCGAGGCCAGGATGACCCGCTGGATTCGGACATCGCCTTTCATGTCGCCGTGCTGCGCGGCAGCCGCAATCGCTTTTATGCGCAGCTGTCGGAACTGATCGCCACGGCGCTGCGCTTCAGCATTCGCATGACGAATCGCTACAAGGGCGTGCGGCTCGCCAGCGTCGCTGATCATAAGCGGGTCGCCGACGCGATTGTGGCCGGCAAGGTCGGACTCGCCGAAGATGCGATGCGCAAGCTCATCCAGGAAGCCATGGATCTGATCGTCAAGCGCGAAGCCCAGGAGCGACGCGCACTTCCGAAGTCGGCTCG
>DATHKV010000160.1:0-7042 GCA_035488895.1 Steroidobacteraceae bacterium | reverse complement strand
TGGCCCCTTCGAAATTGGCGTCGCGCACGACTTCCTCGATGACATCGTCGAGCTCGAAACGCTCGCGCTCCAACAGGGCATCGGTGCCCTGCAGCCGCGCCAGCTTCAGCACCTGGCTGATCATGGCGTCGAGGCGTTCGATTTCTCTTTCCAGGCGGTCCATCTGCCGCATGGAATCCGACTCTGGCTGGCGCGCCAATCCCAGGGCGACCCGCATGCGCGCCAGGGGCGAACGCAGCTCATGGGAAATGTCGCGGAGCAGTTGTGTCGTCGCGCTGCGATTGGCCCGCAGCTGATCGGCCATGGCGTCGAAGTCGCGCGCCAGCACTGCGAGCTCGTCCTTGCGGCCTTCGAGACCTGAACTGACGCGCACCTCCTGGTTTTCCGTGGCCAGCGCTCGCGCGCCCGCTTGAATGCGGCGGATCGGTGCCGTGAGGTGCTCTGCCAGCCACCAGCTGGTGAGCGCACTCACCACCAACGCGATGCCGAGAATGGTCAGCGATATGGCCGGCAGGCTCAGCGCGCCAAACACGCTGGGCCGGCGCGGTGTGGTGAACACGGAGTACACCGACCCGTCAGCCGCGATGATCTGCGGCGCGGATCGCGACGGCCGAAAATTGCGCGGCACGGATTCGGGGCTGCCGTTGACGCGGCGTTGTATGTTTTCGGGCAGGCTTCTGCCAAGAATGTCCCGGCCATCGGGACCGATGACGAACAGCTCGCGGTCGCCGATCACCGTTTTATTTGCCGCAAGCCAGGTCTGCAGTGCGCTGACGCCGCCACGCTCGAGAACTTCGGATGCCTGGATGGCCGCGGAGGGGCGGCGCTGAAAATCGACCGTTTCGCTTTCGCGGGAGGTGATGGTGAACGTGGTGGCGATGCTGCTGCCCACGATGAGCGTCATCGCGAGCAGGAACAGCAGGAAAATCCTTGAGAAAAGGCTATGCATGCGCCATGGTCAGGGTATAGCCGGAGCCGCGGACGTTCTTGATCTCCGGATTCCCGCCGGCTTCGAGCTCGAGCTTGCGCCGCAGATTGCTGATATGCGTGTCGATGCTGCGATCGTAGGCCGCGAGCTTGCGGCCCAGCGCCTGCTCAGTCATGGCGTCGCGCGAAATGACCTGGCCGGCCGAGCGCATCAGCAGCTCGAGCACACGGAACTCAGCTCCAGTGAGGGCCACGGCTTTTTCGCCGACATGCACCAGACGGGTTCCCGCGTTCAAGGTGATGGGCCCCACCGTCATCTCCTCCGGAACGCTGCCGCGCATCGAGCGGGTGCTCGCGCGGCGCAGGATCGCGCGGATGCGCGCCACCAATTCGCGCGGGTTGAAGGGCTTGCTCAGATAGTCGTCCGCGCCCAACTCCAGGCCGACGATGCGGTCGACGTCATCGCCGCGCGCGGTGAGCATCAGGATGGGCGTGGTATAGGACGCGCCAAGCCTGCGCAGCACGTCGAGGCCGCCGACGCTCGGCAGCATCACGTCGAGAATCACGATTTCAAAATCGCCGGCCTGCAATTCCGCCAGAGCATCGCTGCCGTCATGCACGCTCTTCACGTCGAAGTGTTCGGCGTCCAGGTATTCGGACAGCATCTGGCACAGCTCCCGATCATCATCGACCAGGAGCACGCGTGGTTGAACTGCCGCAGAATCAGTCGTCATGTGCGTACTCTGTCACAGTCGGCGCCAGGGCGTGAATCCGGGCGTCGAATTTGCAATTCTTAACAGTAGCCTGCGCTGCTTCGACACATGTTTACGTGGCGGCGGCTTAGGATAGAGCCGTACCCCTTATTCACCGTATTGGAGCCCACATGAAATCGAATCGCAATTTGCTTAAGGCAGGTCTACTGGCGGCCGGAGCGCTATTGACGGCCGCCGCCGGCATTTCGGTGGCCACCGCGGCCGATGAGGCGACTCCCGCGGCTCCTGCAGCACCCGGCGCGGCCGGACCGCATCGGTGGCACCACCATGGCCACGGACAAATGCTCTCCAAGCTCAACTTGAGTGCGCAGCAGCAGGCGGCCGTCAAGACCATCATGGCCAATGCCGGTCCGCAGATGAAGAGCATTCACCAGGAGATGCGCAGCAACTCATTGAAGCTGCGCCAGACGCAGCCGAGCGACGCCAATTACCAGAATGTCGTGGCGCAGGTCACGCAGGCCAACGGGTCGCTGCACTCGCAAATGCTCACCCAGCGCGAAGCGGTACGCGCGCAGATCTTCAAGGTATTGACCCCGGAACAGCAAACGCAACTCGCGGCGCTGCAGGCGCAGATGCGGGCACAAATGCAGGCCCGCATGCAGGCTCGCATGCAAGCCGGGGGCGCCGCCAGGCTATGAGCTAATTGAACCTCGATTAGCAGTTAGGGATCGCCGCCGTTCTGACTCAGCGTTGTGCGGCCGCGATCCCATCTTTTTTGAGCAGCTCGATCACGCTGTCCTGTCCCACCAGATGTCCGGTACCGACGATCACCAGGTAGTTCCTGTCATCATTGAGCAAGGCCTCGATTTTGGGGACCCACTTGCGGTTGCGGGCCACCAGCACCGATTGATATAGCGACGGGTCGCGGCCGATCTCGGATTTCAGCTGGTCGGCAAACCATTGGGTGTCGCCGCTGACCCAGGCATGCACCATGGCGTCGACCTCCTTGGGCAGGTCGTGCGCCTCCTCGAGGCTCGACACCAGGTAGTCGGCCTGCTGGTCCATGGACAGGGCATCGAACAGCGCGATCTGATCATGCACGGTTTCCAGCCCCGCCACGGACTTGCCGTCGCTGCGCGACCGCTCCAGGAAAAACATTTCGACGCCGGACTTCGGCTGAAAGCCCAGCTGCTGCAGCTGCAGCTGCGAAATGGCCTCCGCGGCAAACCAGGGCGCGAAGGCATCGAAGATGCCGAGGTCGACACCGACCTCCTGCGCCAGCGTCTGGGCGCGTTTGTAGCGGCGCTCGCCCATGATCGAGAGCAGCGTTTGGCCTTCGGGCAGGCGGGCGCTGGCGAGCAATTCCGTCTGCATGCGCTGCGAATCGATTTCCGCCAGATTCACTTCCATGAAAATCGATTTGGCATTGCGGTATGCATTGAGCAGGGCAGGAGCCAACGGATAGTCGCTCGGCCGCAGTACGTGGATCGAGCCCAAGATGTATACCGTGTTGTGCTTGCCGTGCAGTTCCCAGAGCGCGTGCAGCGGTCCGTCGGCGCGCACCGCGGCGCAAAGAGCGGCGCAGGAGAGCGCGAGTCCCAGCAAACGCCAGCGGATGAAGGGTCGTCGCATCTAGAATTGAGTCGCCTGGGCTCCTAACTCGCGGTTTGCCGCAATTGGCTCAATTCTACCCAGTGCACCTGAGAGTCGATACGTCCGTCGGCATGCAAATCGAAACTACGGTAGGCGGGCGGGCGCGAATCCACGGCGTAGCGATCGCTTTTCGGCAGAAATTGCGCCCCGGTGGACGGGGTCGCAAACAGGCGCACATCGCCGCGCTTGCCGTCGAACGCTTGATGTACATGTCCCCACACCACCGCGCGCACATTCGGATGCGCGTCGATGACCTGCCAGAAATCCTCGGGTTGGGCGAGTCCCACGCCGTCCAACCAGCGGCTGCCCATGGCAATCGGGTGATGATGCAGACACACCATGGCATGTTTGGGAGCTTGGGTGAGAGCGGTGTCGAGGCGCGCAAGCTCATTCTTCGTCAGGCGTCCGCCGACGTGACCGGGATCGTAGCTGTCGAGCATCACGAAGGTCCAATCGCCAATGGTGTGCGCACCGCAAATCCTGAACGGTTCTTCGCTAAGTTCCTTGCGCATGACCTCGGGCTCATCATGATTGCCGGGAATGCACAACACCGGTTTTGCCACGTTGCCAAACACGCTGCGAAAGCGCAGATAACCGGCCTTGTCATCCTGAACCAGATCGCCTGTGACAAGCACTGCTTCGAAATCACGCACTCGCGCGAACGCATCTTCGAGAGCCGCATGCAAGCTCGGATCGGTTTCGACGCCGCGCAGTCTGCCGCTGGGGCTGCCGTATAAATGCGTGTCGGTGACTTGTAGAATTTGCATCATGTAAATGGTAGCAAAGCACTCCCACGACGACGGTGAACTGGGTCATGGCAGCGCCTCAACGCGTTATACATAAACAGACTACAGTTGTGTGACCGTGTTCCGTCGCAAATCGGACAACTTGCGGGTAATGCGACCAATATCACGCGGCATTGCTGGCAGGGGGCTCATCGGAGACAATACCCGGCTTGTTTCGTTAAATGAGAAGCCCCTCCATGCCCACCCGCCGCGACCTTGCAAATGCCATCAGAGCGCTTTCCATGGATGCGGTGCAAAAGGCCAATTCGGGCCATCCGGGCGCGCCCATGGGGATGGCGGACATTGCCGAAGTGCTGTGGCGGGACGTGCTTAAGTTCAATCCCGGCAATCCAGCCTGGTTGGACCGTGACCGATTCGTGCTATCCAATGGGCATGCCTCGATGCTGCTGTATTCGCTGCTGCATCTCACGGGCTATCCCTTGTCGATGGACGAAATCAAGAATTTTCGGCAGTTCGGCTCCAAGACGCCGGGCCACCCGGAGCGTGAACTTCATCTCGGGATCGAGACCACCACGGGGCCGCTGGGACAGGGTTTCGCCAATGCGGTCGGAATGGCCCTGGCCGAGCGTTCGCTGGCCGCCACCTTCAACCGGCCCGGCCACAACATCATCGATCACCACACCTACGTATTCGTGGGCGACGGTTGCATGATGGAAGGCATTTCCCACGAGGCCGCCTCGTTCGCGGGCATGCAGCAACTGGGCAAGCTGATAGCGGTTTATGACGACAACGGCATTTCGATCGACGGCAAGGTCGTGGGCTGGTTCGACGATGACACCGCGCATCGCTTCGAGGCGTATGGCTGGCATGTCATCCCGCATGTCGATGGCCACAGCAGCGAGGCGGTGGCCGCCGCGCTCGAGAGCGCGCGCGCCGTCACCGACAAGCCGTCGTTCATTTGCGCCAAGACCATCATCGGCTTCGGCGCACCCAAGCAGGGGACGCAAACCATGCATGGCGAGGCCATGGGTGTCGACGACATCGCCATCGCGCGCAAGACCTTGAACTGGCCTTCTCCGCCGTTTGAAATTCCGGCCGATATCAGCGCCGCCTGGGACCGGCGCGAAAAAGGCGCCGCGGCCGAGCGTGCCTGGCAGGGCAAATTCAATGCTTACAAGAAGGAATTTCCGGCGCTGGCAGCCGAATTGGAACGGCGCATGGCGGGCGATCTGCCGCCTGGCTTCGATGACTTGATGCGCTCTTATACGCGCGGCGCACAAGCCGAAGGCAAGTCCCTGGCCACGCGCCAATCCTCGCAAGCGGCGCTCAATGCCATTGGGCCTGCCATGCCGGAGCTGCTGGGCGGATCGGCGGACCTCACGCCCTCGAACGGCACCTGGCGCAAGGATTCGGTCACCCTGCTGCCGGCCGCGCCGGCCGGCAACTATATTCACTATGGCGTGCGCGAATTCGGCATGTCGGCCATCATGAACGGCATTGCCGTGCATGGCGGCCTGATTCCCTATGGCGGCACCTTTCTGACCTTTTCGGACTATGCGCGCAATGCGGTGCGCATGGCCTGCCTGATGCGCATACGCGTGATATTCGTCTATACGCACGATTCGATCGGCTTGGGCGAGGACGGTCCGACGCATCAACCCATCGAGCATCTTGCAAGTCTGCGGGTCATCCCGCATATGGACCTGTGGCGGCCCTGCGATGCGGTGGAAACGGCGACGGCGTGGGGCGTGGCGGCGGACAATCGCGACGGACCGACGCTGTTGATCCTGACCCGCCAGGCCTGCACGCATCAACCGCGCGACCCTGCGCAGGTGGAAAACATCGCGCGCGGCGCCTACGTGCTGATCGAGCCGCCCGGCGGGCCCGAAGCGATCGTCATCGCCACCGGGTCCGAGGTCGGGATTGCCGCCGAGGCGGTGCGCGCCATGAATGCCAAAGGGCGCAAGATACGGCTGGTGTCGATGCCGAGCACGAACCGGTTCGATGCGCAGGATGAGGCCTACAAGGAGAGCGTGCTGCCGGGGCGAGTCACGCGCCGGGTGGCGGTCGAGGCCGGAGTGCGTTCCGATTGGTGGCGTTACGTGGGGCTCAAAGGGCAGGTGGTGGGCATCGATCATTTCGGCGCCTCGGCGCCTGCCAAAGTACTGTTCCCGCAGTTCGGATTTACGCCGGAGAAAGTGATCGAGGCGGTCGAGAAGACCGCGGCTAACTGAAAAAAAAGAGGGTCTTATTACGATGGCAATTAAAGTGGGCATCAATGGCTATGGACGCATCGGCCGCAATATTCTCCGGGCACTGTACGAGGGCAAGCACGGCGATGCCCTGAAGATCGTCGCCATCAACGATTTGGGCGATGCCAATACCAACGCCCATTTGACCCGCTTCGATACGGCGCATGGCCGGTTTCGCGGCGAGGTGCATGTCGAGGGCGACTCGATGGTGGTCAATGGCGATCGCATCCGCGTGGTGGCGCAGCGCGATCCGACGAAGTTGCCCTGGGGCGAACTGGGCGTCGACTACGTGCTCGAGTGCACGGGCTTGTTCACCAGCAAGGCCAAGGCTTCCGCGCACTTGAGCGCGGGAGCGAAAAAAGTCGTTATTTCCGCGCCGGGCGGCGACGATGTGGACGCCACGATCGTGTTCGGCGTGAATGATCACATTCTGAAATCGAGCATGTCGGTGATTTCGAATGCCTCCTGCACCACCAATTGCCTGGTGCCCATGGTGAAGGTGCTGCACGACAAGATCGGTATTCTCGCCGGCGTGATGAACACCATCCACTCCTACACCAACGATCAGGTGTTGACGGACGTGTATCACTCCGACCTGCGCCGCGCGCGGTCGGCCACCATGTCGATGATTCCGGCCAAGACCGGCGCCGCCGCCGCCGTCGGGCTGGTGCTGCCCGAACTCAAGGGCAAGATCGACGGCTTCGCCATCCGCGTGCCCACCATCAATGTGTCCCTGGTGGACTTGAGCTTT
>DATHKV010000159.1:0-2079 GCA_035488895.1 Steroidobacteraceae bacterium | reverse complement strand
GGTCGTGCTGAGCGTGCTTTGCGTGCTGCAAGCGAGCTACGGCGCCGCCAGCTTCCTGTCGGATGCCGTGAGCGGGCTGTTGCCGACGGACATGATCGTTCAGGTGATCAGCCTGAGGACGCTGATCGCGCTCGAGATGCTGATTCCGATAGCGCTCTACCTGTCCGTCGTCATGGCCCTCGGCCGGATGTATGTCGACTCCGAAATGACGGCCCTGTTCGCGCTTGGATTGACCCCAGCCAGGTTGATGGGGATCATTTTCGGTCTGTCTTTGTGCGCGGCTGTGGTTGTCGCCGGGTTGTCTCTTATCGCGAGACCGTGGGCCTATGGTCGATCACACGAACTGGCCAGTATCGCGGAGGCATCGCTCAACACCAACAACATGCAGGCGGGCACTTTCTATGAAGGTGGCAAGGGAGAGCGTACCATCTACATCGAGCGGCGCGAGGGTCCGGGGGCGCCGGCCGGCGGTGTTTTCGTGCAGTTGAGGCTCCGCGGAGGCGGCACTCGCATCATCTATGCGAGGTCCATCGAGCAAACGCCGCACGTCGGCGAGGGCTCGCAGATGCGTCTGTCCGGCGCTCACGCCTACGATATCGACTCAAATGGCAGCGGCAGTGATGTCGTCCTCAACGCGAATGATCTCACTCTGCATCTTCCCAGCCCGTCCGTACACGCGCCCGAATACAGCGCGATTGCTGCCAGCACTGCACACCTGAGATTCTCAGATTCCGCCGCCGATGTCGCGGAGTTCCAATGGCGCCAGTCTACTTGCGTCACGACGCTTCTGCTGGGCATGTTGGGCGTGCCGCTGTCCCGAGCGCGGCCTCGTCAACACAGGAACGCCAAAATGGGGATCGCGATTCTGATCTATGCCGGCTATTACCTGCTTTACGAGTCAGCGCGGGTCTGGGTCCAGACCGGGGCGATTCCCGCCTTTCCCGGTTTGTGGATTGCGCCGGCCCTGCTCGCCCTCGTGCTGATCTTCGCCGTGTTCGAGCCGCGACTCGGCCTGGGTTTCAGACGCAGGGGTGTGGCGTGACCTTGCTGGAGCGCTACATCGCGATCGCTACCCTGAAGGCTCTCGTGCTGGTGTCCGCCGGCATGACATTCTTGTTCAGCCTATTGGAGCTCGTCGATCAGCTCCGCGACGTGGGTAAGGGACACTATCGGCTGATTGACGCCTGCGTCTACGTGCTGCTCACCGCGCCGGCCCGGGTTTTGCAGCTCATGCCCGCAGCGATGTTGTTCGCCTGCCTTTTCGCCCTGGGTGGCCTGGCGGCGCGCGCTGAGTTGACGGTGATGCGGGCGTCCGGCTTCTCCCCGGGCCGAATTGTCGGATCGGTGTTCAAACTGGCCGGGGCCATCCTCGTCGCGCTGTTTCTGCTGGCGCAGTTCGTGATTCCGCCTGCCCAGCAGTTGGCACAGACACAGCGGGCCTCCAGGCTCTCCACGGTGGACGCCGTGCGCAGCAATGGCAGCTTCTGGGCCGCGGGCGATCATCAGTTCCTCAACGTGCGCCGATTCGCAGACGCGAATGTCCCGATTGACATTTATCTCTATGAATTTGCCGCCAGCGGCGAGCTGCAGAGCCTGATCCAGGCCGATCGAGCCGAGGTCCGCCCGGATGGCACCTGGCTGTTGGAGGGAGTCTCTAGAAAGCGATACGGTGGCATCCCATTCGACACCGAGCGGCTCGCTTCTCTCGTCTGGCAGTCGTTTCTGCGGCCCCGGCAGGCTTCGTTGCTGATGCTGCCCGCCGACAGCATGCAGCCGCTCGATTTGTATCGGTACATCCGCGATCTCGAGCGCCGGCATCAGCCTGCGGCCCACTACACTCAGGAGTTGTGGGCCAAAATCGACATACCGCTGGCGATGACGGCAATGATCCTGATTGCCGTTCCCTTCGTATTCGGGCTGCTGCGCACACAAGGCATAGGACAGCGCATGATGATTGGGACGATGATCGGCATGATCTTCGCGCTCATCCAGCAGATAACGACTTATCTGGGTCAGTTGCTCAATTTGAGCCCGGCGCTCACGGCCACGGCACCCTCGATCGTATTGATGGCGCTTGCG
>DATHKV010000158.1:0-5659 GCA_035488895.1 Steroidobacteraceae bacterium | reverse complement strand
CCAGCTTGAATACATTTTCTTCCTGGCGCTCGCGGGGCGCGCGCACTCCTATCCCTAAGAGCGGCACGCCCGATCGGATGCCGGCGAGACCCGCGATCAAACCTGCCTGGGTTCCGGCGCTGCCCGTGGCATGCACCACGTGATCGATTTTCAGGCCCAGGTCGTTGGCCTGGCCGATGAGTTCCATTGCCGCATTGACGTAGCCCAAGGCGCCGGTGGGGTTCGAACCGCCGCCGGGAATGAGGTACGGCTTGCGTCCCTCGCTCTTGAGCTTCGCGGCGACCTTGGCCAGTTCGCCATTCATGTCCGGATTGGCCGCACAGCGCTCGATGCTGGCGCCGTGCAAGTGGTCCAGCAGCACGTTGCCGCTTTCGGTGTAGTCGTGGTCCGTCTTGCCGGTGCGATCTTCCAGCAGCAGGTGGCAATCGATGCCCATCTTCGCCGCACAGGCGGCTGTCTGGCGCGCATGATTCGACTGTGTGGCCCCTTGAGTCAGCACGACGTCGGCTCCTTGGCTACGTGCTTCGGCAAGCAGAAACTCGAGCTTCCGTGTCTTGTTGCCGCCGCTGGACATGCCGGTGCAATCGTCGCGCTTGATCCAAATCTCGGGGCCGTTGAGCGCCTTGCTCAGGTTTGGCAGGTATTCTAGCGGCGTCGGCAGATGCGCGAAACGGATTCGTGGGAAGCGTGCAAGGTTCATTGTTTACTCACATTTAGAAACGGAATGGGCGCTCCGGCATAGACATTATGGGGCAGAGGTCCGTTCCATCATGTTCTCACCAGATTGACGTGCAGGCGCGGGTTTTGCTTTGATAGGCTGATGTTCACAGCAATTTTAATTGAGCGTGACGACCAACCGTACCGGGCAAACTTAAAAAATCTCGACGAGGCGCAATTGCCGGCAGGCGAGGTGACGGTGCGCGTCGACTATTCGACATTGAATTACAAGGACGCTCTGGCGATCACCGGCAAGGGACCGGTCGTGCGTCAGTTTCCCATGGTGCCCGGAATCGACTTTGCGGGCACGGTCGAGCGCTCGAGCCATGGGGACTACCAGAGCGGAGATCGGGTGCTGCTCAATGGTTGGGGAGTCGGCGAGACTCATTGGGGCGGACTCGCGCAGATTGCCCGCGTCAAAGGGGAGTGGCTGGTTCCGCTGCCTGCCGCCCTCACGACGCGGCAAGCAATGGCGGTCGGCACCGCCGGCTATACCGCGATGTTGTGCGTGCTCGCCGTGGAGCGCCACGGGATTACACCGCAGAGCGGAGATATCCTGGTAACGGGGGCTGCGGGCGGCGTGGGCAGCATTGCGGTCGCGGTACTGGCGAAGCTGGGATTTCGGGTTGTTGCGATGACGGGCCGGCCGGCCGAAGCGGACTTTCTCAAACAATTGGGTGCGGCCGAAATTGTCGATCGCGCGCAATACTCGGCCGCGGCAAAGCCGCTGAGCAAGGAGCGCTGGGCGGCCGCAATCGACGTGGTCGGCAGCCATACGCTGGCCAATGTCTGTGCATCGCTGCGCTACGGGGGTGTGGTTACCGCCTGCGGCCTGGCCGGCGGGCTGGATTTTCCGGCATCGGTCGCCCCATTCATCCTGCGCGGCATTACGCTGGTGGGCATCGACAGTGTCATGCGCCCCCGCGCCGATCGCCTGGAAGCGTGGCGCCGATTGAGCCGCGATCTGGACCTGCACCGACTCGAACTGCTCACCGAGGAAATCGCCCTATCGCAGTCCATCGAGCGCGCCGGGCAACTTCTTGAAGGCCGGGTTCGAGGTCGGCTCGTGGTCGATGTAAATCGTTAGAAGCCGTTCGCCCGCACTGTCCGCTTGGCGTCCGCGGACACTGTCCGCGGACACTGTACACAAACGGCGCTAAAATAATCTTAAGGTAAACAATAGCTTATTGCAGCGACAGTGCCTGGCACGGGCCTTGCTAACTGCTAGGCATGGTGCGAATTTCGTTGTCGTTGGGGCTGATGGCATTGGCTGCGCAGGGCGCTCGTGCGAACGACTTGAAGCAGTTCTACGAACTCGCCCAGACCCGTGACACGACCCTGCAGGTGGCGCATTTTCAGCGCGACGCTCTGGTCGAGGCGCGGCCGCAGGCGATTGCACAGTGGCTGCCGCAGCTTTCGGCGAATGCCTCCGTCACCCGCGAACGCGCCGATTTCGCCAGCGGGCCGGCGCTCGGAAGCCAGGCGGCGGATTGCGCCATCAGTTCCACCGCCACGACGCAGCGCTGCTACGGCACCGCGCGCTCCCTGGGACTCAACATGTCGCAAACCTTGTGGAGCTTTCAATCGTTCAGCCAGCTCAAGGAAGCCAATTTTCAGGTCGCGGCGGCTGAAGCCAGCTACCAAGGCGCGCAGCAGAGTCTGCTGCTTCGAGTGGCGCAGGCGTATTTCGGGATCCTATCCGCGGCGGATCAGCTGGCGACCAACGTGGCCGAGCGTGAGACGTTCAATACGCTGTTGAATCAAGCCAGGTCACGCGAGCAAACCGGCGTCGGGCCGCGCAGCGACGTTGATCAGGCCCAGGCCTTCTTCGATGCCACGGAACAAAGCGTCATTGACGCCCGCAACGCGCTCGATGATGCGAATCTCGCGCTGACTCAAATCATCGGCGAGCGCGTCGAAAAAGTGGCGCCGCTGCGCGAGGACATCCCCTTGGTCGCGCCGCAACCGGCGACCGTGGATGAGTGGGTGGACTCCGCGCGGCTGGACAACTTCGATGTGCGCACCGCGCAGCTCAATATGGAAGCGGCATCCCGCGATATTGGCGTGCAGCGCGGTCGGGGCTTGCCGACGATCTCGCTCACCGGCTCAGGATCAAAAATCAACCAGGACGATGTGCTCGGCGGCAATCAACGGCTCGACACGGTCGGGGTGTCCTTCAGCTGGCCCATCTTCCAGGGCGGCGCCATCGCCTCGGCGGTGCGCCAGTCCCGCGCGCTATTTCACCAGACCCAGGCGAACTATGAGGCGGCGCAACGCAGTACCGAAGTGCAGACTCGCGCGGCGTTTCGCGGCATCGTCACGGGCATTCAACGCATCGGCGCGGCGCGCCGCGCAGTTGAATCCGGCCAGCTCGCGGTCGAAGCCATGCGGCGCAACGTCGAATTCGGCACGGGCAATGAATTCGAGTTGCTGAACGCGCAAAACAACTACTACACCGCGCGGCGCGCCTACAGCCAGGCTCGCTACGACTACCTCACCAACGTGTTGACGCTCAAACAACAGGCCGGTCGCTTGACCGAGCAAGACCTCGTTGCCATCGACAACCTTCTCATCGAGAAAGCTGCATGAGCATGCGATTGCTACCCAAGGAACCCATCATGCTTCGCGATACATCCGCGCAGGATCGCGTGATCGAACCGAAAAATGTTTTCAAGCGCCACCGCAAGCTCATCGTGGCCGGGGCGATTGCCGTCGCCCTGCTCATCACCTTGATCGTGGTCCTGATGCGCTACTCGGGCGCCGGAGTTTCCGTTGACCGCTCGAGGGTATCGATCGCCACCGTCGAACGCGGCAACTTCATCCGCGACATTTCCGCCGACGGCCAGGTCGTGGCGGCGGTCAGCCCGACTCTATACGCCAATGCGCTCGGCACCGTGACGCTCAAAGTCCATGCCGGCGACACAGTCACCAAGGGCGAGGTATTGGCCGTGGTCGACAGCCCGGATCTCACCGCGAAGTTTTCGCAGGAATCGGCCACCCTGGCGAGTCTGCGCCTCGATTGGGAGCGCGCCACCCTCGATGCCGAGCACAAGCTTGCGCAAATGCGCGACGCATACAATCAGGCCGAGGTCGATCAAAAGACGGCGCAGCGCGAACGCGATCGCAGCCGCAAGGCCTACGAGCTGGGTTCCTACTCGGAGCTGCAGGCGCTTCGGGCCGAAGACGCCTTGGAAAAAGCGCAGTTCGCCTTCCAGCAGGCGAAGAGCACCTACGATGCGCAGCCGAAGCAAAATCGCTTCGATATCGACAGCAAAAAGGCATTGCTCGACCGCCAGCAATTCATGGTGAGCGATCTGCAGCGCCAGGTCGACGGCCTGAACGTGAAGTCGCCGGTGGACGGTCAAGTGGGCCAGGTTCAAGTGGCGGATCGCAGCAGTGTCGCGAAAGACGCGCCGATGCTCACGGTTGTAGATCTGTCGGCGCTCGAAGTGGAAATCAAAGTCACGGAGAGTCTCGCCCGCGACCTGCGCCCCGGCATGGGCGCCGATCTCGAGGGCGGCGGCCATCACTGGCAGGGCGTCGTCAGCGGCGTATCGCCGGAGGTCGTTGCCGGCCAGGTTACCGCCCGGCTGCGCTTCGGTGCAGAGAAGCCGGCCGGCCTGCGGCAGAGCCAACGCCTGTCGGTCCGCATCTTTCTTGACCGGCGCGACAACGTGCTGATGGTCGATCGCGGATCTTTTGTGGATCAGGAAGGCGGCGGCTTTGCCTACGTGATTCACGGCAATGTCGCGCAGCGAACGCCGGTGCACTTGGGCGCCGCCAGCATCGCCAAAGTCGAGATTTTGGACGGACTGTCGGTGGGCGACCAAGTGGTCATCTCCGGCACCGATGCCTTCAACAGCGCGCAGCGCGTGATTCTGACTCATTGATCGAACAACTTAAGCCCGTGAGGCCAAACCATGCTCAAAATGACCCACCTCTCCAAAGCGTATCGAACCGAAGTCGTCGAGACTTACGCATTGCGGGACTTCTCGATCCATGTGCGCGAAGGCGAGTTCGTCGCGGTAACCGGTCCTTCGGGATCGGGTAAGACAACCTTTCTGACCATCGCGGGACTGCTCGAGGAATTCAGCGGCGGCGAGTATCAACTGGACGGCGCCAATGTGCGCGGCTTGAATGACAATCAGCGTTCACGGCTGCGAAATGAAAAGATCGGCTTCATCTTTCAAGCGTTCAACCTGATCGCCGACTTGAATGTGCAGGACAACATCGATGTGCCGCTGCGTTATCGGGGCTTCAATGCCGCCGAGCGGCGCCGCCGCATCCAGGAAGCGCTGGGACGCGTGGGTCTGTCGGCGCGCTCGCGCCATTACCCGGCGGAGTTGTCCGGCGGCCAGCAACAGCGGGTAGCCATTGCCCGCGCGCTCGCAGGCTCGCCGCGTTTGCTGCTGGCGGACGAACCGACCGGCAACCTCGATACGCAGATGGCACGCGGCGTACTGGATCTGCTCGAGGAACTGCACCGCGACGGCGCCACCATCGTGATGGTGACGCATGATCCGGAGCTCGCGGTCCGCGCGCAGCGCGAGGTTCACATCGTCGACGGCCAGGTGGTGGATTTGGCCGCCCAACCGCGCCTCGTCGCCACGGCGAATGCCAACACCTAGGAGGCTCTCGTGTTCAGCTACTACTTCGGTCTCGCGGTTCGCAGCCTCAGGCGCAACATTGTGCTCACTGCACTGATGATCGCAGCGGTGGGCGTCGGCATCGGCGCTTCCATGACGACGTTGACTGTCTTTCGCGCCATGGACAACGATCCCATCCCGCAAAAGTCGCGCCAGTTGTTCGCCGTGCAAATCGACAATTGGGGCCCTGATAACAAAAGCATCGTGCCCGGCGACAAAGAACGTTTTCAGCAGCAGATCAGCTATATCGACGCGGTCGGGTTGATGAACGCCAAGGCGGCCTCCCGGCAGAGCGC